>DAOQPR010000022.1:0-15866 GCA_035333265.1 Anaerolineales bacterium | reverse complement strand
TGTACAAACAAGAGTGTTAAGCGGATTAATTGACGCAATCTCAATTTTACAAGTATAATTTTGGCACATCCCTTCTTTAGGAGGGAAATAGAGGAAAAATGGCGCTACGCGGTAACTTACGAGATTTTACAATTACCCAACTATTGAACCTCATCAATCTTGCAAACAAGACAGGTACGCTGGTGATTGACGGCGCTGCGGAACAGGCATTTGTCTCATTCCGTGAGGGGAAGCTGGCCTATGCCAAGATAGGCAAGGATGATGGCAGTCTGGCTTCTGTCTTGTATAAAGCAAACAAGATCAATGTTAATCAATATAAAGCCATTGTGGACCGCTCCGGTCAAATGACGGACAAGGAACTTGGCTTATTGTTGATCAATGCAGGATATGTCTCCCGAGATGATATCCTGTTAAATTTGCAGGCTTATTTTACGGATATGGTGCGTCGGCTCTTCACGTGGGTGGAGGGCGTCTTCCGTTTTGAAGCCGAAATGCTCCCGCCTGATGATCGTATTAATGTGCGGCTTGACCTTGAGAACATCATCATCGAAGGGTCACGTCAATTGCGCGAGTTGGAGCAGTTGCAGGATGAAATTCCAAGTTTGGATATGGCGCTCAAGTTCACTGACCGCCCGCTTACCAATGTTAATTTGAGTGTGGACGAGTGGAAAGTGGTCAAGTTTGTCGACCCGAAGAATACAATGCGCCAGATTGCGAAGACGAACAAGCTGACCGAGATCGAGATCCGCCGCATTGTGTACGGTCTGCTGCAGGCAGGATTGGTGGAGTTGGCCCGCCCGGCGGATGCGCCTGTGCCAATGTCAACCGCCAAACCAGCCATGCCTAACCAGAGCAAAGAAGAACAAAAATCATTGATCAACAAACTGATCGGCCGTATTCGTAACCTTTAAAGGCCGAAAGGATAGGAATTATGCAAACCGTCAAAATGGTAGTCACTGGTCCGTTTAGCGCTGGCAAGACCCAGTTCATTCAATCCGTCAGCGAGATCGATGTGGTTGCCACTGAACGCAGGATATCCTCTGATGAAGAGCGCAGTGTCAAATCTGCCACTACGGTGGCAATGGATTTTGGCCGCATCACGGTTGACCAGGATCTTGTGTTATATCTGTTTGGCACCCCTGGCCAGAAACGTTTTGACTTCATGTGGGAGATCCTTTCCGAAGGGATGCTGGGTTTTATTGTGATGGTGGATAGCACCCGCCCAGAAACCTTCCGTGAAGCGCGGTCGATTCTTGAAACCTTCCGCGCCTATGCGCCCACGCCCTTTGTGGTCGCTGCGAACAAGCAGGATATGGAAGACGCATGGGAATTGGAAGATATGCGCCATGCCCTGCGCCTTGATAAAAATACAAAATTGCTGCCCTGTATTGCCACGGATCGAAATTCCGTAAAAACCATCTTGCTTGAGTTGTTATACAGTATCCTCCAGGAAATGGAATCCGGCAAATAGTGATGGGTAGATTGAATCGGTTGCTGTGTCTTCAATTACTACTGATCAAGGAATAGTACATTATGAAGTGTACGGGCGGGGGCGCCCGGTAATTCTTTTGCACGGCTGGCTTGGGTCTTGGGGGCTGTGGCAGGAGACGATGGCCTATCTGGGCGCGTTTTATCGCACCTATGCCTTGGATTTCTGGGGGTTTGGCGAATCAGGAAAAAAACGTGAAACCTATGCCGTTTCTGATTTTGTCGATCTGGTCGATCAATTCATGGAAAAATTGGGTATCGTCCATGCGCCTATTGTGGGGCATAGCATGGGCGGCACGGTCAGTCTTTCGGTGGCCATAAAATATCCTGAGCGGGCCAGCAAGGTGGTGGTAGTCGGTTCACCGATCGTGGGGTCTTCACTTGCGCCATTACTAAAAATAGCCGGATATCGCACCAGCGCCTTTGTGCTTTTCAATATGATGGGACCTTTCCGGACGTGGATGAAATATTATTACTCACACCAAATTTGCAAAGACCCGCGCTTCCCGGATATGATGGACCGCGACCTTTCACGTACAACACTTGAGTCCTTCCTGCTTTCCATCGCTTCACTTCGCCGCACAGATTTAACACCCATGTTGCAACAAATAAAGGTCCCTGCCTTGGGAATGTATGGTGATAAAGATGTCGTCGTTCATCCATTGCAATGGCAGCCAATGCAAAAGGGGATCTCCCATGCAGTGATCGAACGTTTTCCGCGGGCTGGGCATTTCCCAATGTTGGAAGAGCCGACCGAGTTCAGCCAAAAATTGAAAAATTTCCTAGATCAAGATAATTCAACTCCATGAGCGAGCAAATATTCTTTTATCCCCAAAAAATGGGGAAGGTCATTTTCTTCGGTTTAGAGGAGGTGATCGGTAAAAGCGGAGTGCATGCCCTGCTTGACCTTACTGTTTTGGAGGAGTTTGCCTCTGAACAACCTGGAAAACAAAAGATCTCATTTGAGGCAATTAGCCATCTTCAATTTGCATTGGAGCAAGTGTATGGCCCTCGTGGTGGGCGCGGACTTGCATTGCGTATCGGTCGGGCTTGTTTCAAGTATGGGTTAAAGGAATATGGGTCCATGCTTGGGCTGACCGAAATGGCTTTTCGGCTTTTACCGCTCCCTACAAAATTACATTCGGGAGCACAGTCTTTTTCCAACCTCTTTAATAAGTATACGGATCAGCAGGTGCGAATTGAAGAGACCGAGGATGTGATTCTCTGGCATATCGAACGTTGCCCCTTATGTTGGGAACGTAAAATGGATGAACCTATCTGTCATCTGGCTGTTGGCCTTCTTCAGGAAGCTCTGTATTGGCTGAGCGGTGGCAAACTTTTTAATGTAGAGGAAACTGCTTGTATTGCAAAAGGTGATAGTTGTTGTACGATCGAGATATCAAAAACACCTTACAACTAGGGCCCGGACGGGTCAAACTGGCGAACAATCCTCCTGTTATGAGGTTGTTCAGGCGAGAATGGTTTTCCTTCGTTTTTCCTGTATATATCTTTCCGCTATGATTTATAATTTTAACCATGCTTAAGATCATCCTACACGCGCCCAATCTGATCATGCCATTTTGCGAACCCGCGCGTGAACTTCGGATTCAAAATTCCCCCCTCTGGTTGCATCAACGAAATTTATTAGCTCCATACGTGACTCGTGAAATGGAACTGAAACAGGGGGAGCGTCTTCAGCCTGTGCGGGAACAAGCCATTGTTTACCGGGACAATCTGTTCTTTGATGAAGCTTTTATTACGAAGTTTATGCAAGAGGCGCTCAAACGGAATAAGCCGGTGCGGGCCGCTTTTCGTGCTGATGACCCTGCCTTTCGAGAGCATGCCCTGCCTCTTTCAACTTCTTATACCCCCGCCGGAAGCTTGTATCTTGCTGACCTGTGGTATTACCCAAATGGCCCGGTGGCTGGGGCGGAACCCCTGGTTGTCGATATGCAGGCGCGTGAGATCGGTTACTATCATGTGCCGACCTACATGGCTGACCAAAGCGGCGATCTGGTTTTTCAGGTTCCGCTTCGCTCCATGATTGCCATCGACTCATGGGTGCATGTGTTTGTTGCCGACATGGTTTTCAGCCAATTTGCCCGTGGGGCACGTTTTGAAAAAAGACTCAATGAAGACCTGGGCTTTAAGTTAAAAATCCTGAGCAAGGCTATTTATGAAGGGCGGCAGGTGCTGGAATGTTCGGAATTGGTTAAAGTTGGCAAGGGTTGTGTCATCGATCCCAGTGCGGTCATTCATGGTCCTGCCATTATTGGCGATAATGTCACCATTAATGCTGGGGCTGTTATCGAGAATTGTGTGATTGGGAACAACGTCAATGTTTCGCAGGATGTGCAATTGATGCTTTCGGTAGTGGGGGATGGGGCCTTCCTGCCATTTCGCACAGCCTTATTTATGACCACGGTCATGGAAAACAGTATGATCGCGCAAAATACCTGTTTACAAATGTGCGTGATTGGACGTAACACCTTCATTGGAGCAGGCTCCACCTTTACCGACTATAACCTGATCCCGGCTCCCATTCGTGCCCGAGATGGGAATGGAAACCTAAGCATTTCCAATCGTCCGGTGCTGGGTGGCTGTGTAGGACATAATTGTCGTATCGGATCGGGTATGATCATTTACCCGGCACGCACCATCGAGTCGGATGTGGTGCTGGCGGCTTCAGCCGAACGGCGTGTGATTGACCGCGACATTACCTTTGATCAAAGTGATCATCACAAACTGAAGTTGTCTCATTTACACCAAACGCCCTATCATCGTAATTTGAAAGCCGAGGTTGAATCCTGGTAATGGATAGTTTCGCGTTCATCATTCACCCCATCGACCCCAAGCGCGACGTCAGCCGAAAGTTCCCATTTCTAGGAAGAGTGCTAAATGAGAGGCAAATCGACTTCTTTTCCACTTATTTTCCCCCGATATACATTTCGGAGATCGAGGGAATTACCTCTCAGGCGACCGGAAAACAGATTAAAGGCTGGTTCCTTGCATGTCCGTATACTCCAAAACGCATGATGCAGTTGCCGGAGAACACGGTCTATCGTAAAATTATCCAAACCGGACGAATGGCCGAGGAGTTGGGCGCAAATATCCTGGGTCTGGGAGCCTTCACTTCGGTAGTAGGGGATGCCGGTGTAACCATTGCGAAGCGCCTGGAAATCCCAGTTACCACTGGCGATTCTTATACGGTGATGATGGCGGTTCAGGCCATTCGTGAAGCGGCCAAGGTTATGGATATAAAAATGGCGGATGCGACGGTTGCCGTCGTGGGTGCCACTGGTTCGATTGGCCGCGTCTGTGCTGAACTGTTGGCTGGTGAGGCCGCCCGGACATTGCTCATTGCCCGGGACGAGAAAAAGCTTGAGGTTCTGCGAGACAGGCTTCAGGTCAAAGCGCGAGGCGAATTGTGTATCAGCACAAAAATGGATGTCTTAAAAGATGCCCAGCTGATCCTTACAGTTACGAGCGCCATTCATGACGTTATTCACCCTGAACATTTGCAAGCTGGAAGTGTGGTTTGCGATGTGGCACGCCCCCGTGATGTTTCTGCAATGGTGGCGGCTGTGAGAGATGATATATTAGTGATCGACGGAGGCATGGTCGATGTACCAGGCCCCGTGGATTTCCACTTTAACTTTGGTTTTCCAGAAGGTAAGGCGTATGCCTGTATGGCAGAAACGATTGCCCTAGCATTGGAAGGCCGATTTGAAGATTACACGGTAGGTAAGGATTTCACGCTGGAACGTGTGATGGAAATCACTGCGATTGCTGAGAAGCATGGGTTTCGCCTGAGCGGTTTTCGTTCGTTTGAGCGCGAAGTGACGGAAGGCCAGATCGAAACCGTTCGAAGGAATGCTCGTCAGAGACGTGCTTGAATATCAATATAAAATGTATTGGAACAATGCTGCTTGAGCGAAGTTTTGACAAGTAGCTGGAGGCTTACATGGGAACTGCTCGCCTTTTGGTAGTGGAAGATGATGTCGACATTGCCAACATGCTAAAAATCTATTTCACGGGTTTGCAATATGATGTAGATGTTGCAAACCGAGGCCGCGATGCCCTGGACAAGACTCGTCAGGTGCTGCCTCACTTGATTGTGCTGGACATCATGTTGCCGGATATTGATGGATATGAGGTCTGCCGCACCCTGCGTACAAATACACGGACCAGCCACATTCCCGTGATATTTTTGACTCAGAAGGATGAGCGCAGCGACAAATTGCAGGGCCTCGAATTGGGTGCAGATGATTACATTACGAAACCCTTCGATATCGAGGAGTTGAAATTACGTGTACAAGGCGCTATTCGACGGGCAGAACGTGAAAGCCTGACAGACCCGCGTTCTGGTCTTCCTGCAGGACGTTTGATCGAAGACCAGTTGCGGCGGCTGATCCGTGAAAAAAGCTGGGCTTTATTGGATCTGCGAATTAATAATTTTGAAGCCTTTAAGGACGTGTATGGCTTTGTAGCCGGAGATGATGTGCTGCGATATGCGGCGATGATGATTGGTGAAGTGGTTGATGAATTGGGTACCCAGAACGATTTTATCGGTCATGCTGGAGGTGATAATTTCATCATCACAACCACGAATGAGGCGGCCCCTTTGATCAAACAAAAGATTAAGGACCGTTTTGCAGAGGAAGTTCAAAGTCATTACAATTTTATTGACCGCCAGCAGGGATTTATTCAGGCTCCCAAGGCGGAAGGTGGCGTGGAGAAGGTGGGCTTCATGACATTTGCAGCGGGCATGGTTTCGCCCGATTCACATTCATTTGCAGATATTCGTGAGATTACAGAACTGGCGGCTGAAGCTCGAAGGTTAGATGCAGCACCTGCCTCCAGCGCCTGAGTAAGTGAGAACTGACAATGTCATCAGGGATGGGCATTAGCCTGTTAATTGTCGGGCTGGTTATCGTATTACTGGCCTGGCTGATATTGCGGATGCTATCCAATACGCAGACCGCACAACAGGGCGATGCCATTTCTGTTAATTCCCCCATTTCAAGTCAATCGAGTAATGAAGCCGTGGTTGTTATTCAACCCGGTGGGCGCGTGGAATATATCAGTGGCCAGGCAAGGTCGTTATTCCATTTGCGCGAAGACGAGCCATTCGACCTTGAACGGCTTGCTCGACATGTGCGTCCATCAGATGATTTTCTGGATCTGTGCGCAAGCCCGGGAAGCAAACGGGTGTCCATCGATGGCAAACTGGTGGAGATCGCTTCTTATGAAGTTCCAGGTACTTTTCCCAAAATGCTCATTTCCATGCGTGGGAAAGAAACCCAAACCACCACGCCGCGAGGCGATGAAAACGATTCTTCAAATGAGATCCTGAAAGTTGCCACTGAGTTCAGCCAGGGGGTTGCTGTCAGCCTCGACCTGGATGCCACCGTCCGTTCCATTCTGGATCATGTCAATCGTCTTGTTCCTTCAGATGCATTGGAATTAAAGTTGTGGAATGAAGAACGCCAGACACTCGTTCCATATCGGTATGCGAGTGCGAGCCGTGTGGTAACGGCGTCTCTTTCAAGATTTGGCAGTCTGACAGATCAGGTGTTTGAGAAACGCAAACCGGTTGTGATCGAAAATGTGCGTAACCTTCCTGAGATTGCAGCCAGCGGAGAGTTGATTCCCATTCAATCCTATTTGGGTGTCCCTCTAATGGCTGGCGGACAATTGGTGGGAACACTCGAAGCTGGTCAATTAAGTAGCGGGGCATTTGGTCAGCGTGATTTGAATATTTTGCATTTGGTGTCTGGTCAGGCAGCAGTGGCCATTCGCAATGCAAAACTATATGAAGAGGAACAAAGACGAAGAGCCGAACTTTCCGGGCTTGCCGACCTAAACCAGGTATTGAGCGCCATGAAAGATGGGCAGGATGTTATTGCCCGTCTTGTCGAGAGCATTGCCCCCTTGTTTCAGGCGGAGATCGTTGGATTTTTATTGTATGACGAGGATAAACGCACCCTCGAAGGCAAGGTACCTTTTAGAGGTCTGCCTGCTCATTTTGTCGCACTTTATCGCTTTAATATCCAGCCAGAAACCCCGGCAGAGAAAGTTCTCTTAAGCCAGAAACCACTTATCAGCTTAAGTGCAATGACAGATGAATCTTGGCGGGCGCTCGGGCTTGGGGATGTGGCCACAGCCGCCAGCCTGCACGATAACGCTCTCATACCGCTTCTTTCTTCGGGACACATGCTCGGCTATCTGCAAATTGGTCATCACACCCGGGGTGTAGTCGCATTCAGCGCTGAAGAGATACGTTTGATGAGCATTGTAGCGAATCAAGCCGCCTCGATCATAGAAAATGTGCTGCTTGTGCAACAAGCCAGGGCCCGCGCCCAACGAGCAGATGCCCTGCGACGTATTGCCAGCCTGGCAGCCTCCTCTGCTGACTTGGACGAGATCCTTAAATATTCGATGAAAGAACTTGCCCACCTCTTTCAAGCGGATATGGGAGCGATCTTCCTTTTGGATGAGACGCGTGGCGCACTTTTGCTAAACAGCGCCTCCATGTATGGAGTTTCTGAGGAATTTGGAAGCTCATTTATTCAGATATTCCTGGATGACCCGACCTATCGCTTTACCGTTTCTGGAAGTCAGAAACCTTTCCTTTCAGGCCGCTTGAGTACAGACCGCCGGATACTGCCGGTGTATCGTCCATTGGCCACGGCATTGTCCATTGAGTCTGCGGTCGTCGTTCCTCTCATCGTTCGTGATCGCAGTGTGGGGGAGTTGATGCTTGGCAGCTTCAAGACTGACCACTTCAACGCCTTTGATGCACAGATCGTTTCGACGGCGGCCGGACAGTTGGCATCGGCGGTGGAGTCTGCTGGGTTGCTTGTTCAGACCGACACATATTTGAGGCGAAGAGTAGATCAACTCTCAGTGATCACCCGCGTCAATCGCGAATTAAACGCCTCGTTGGATATCAAACATCTTCTGCAGATTCTTCAAAAAGAGTCCATGAGCATTGCTCAGGCAGAATGTGCTTCTGTGGTTTTATTTGAGCCGTCGACCAATGCTTTGAACCCGACGGTTCAGTTAACACTGGGGTGCGATCATCCATCTGGCCTTTCGGTGGCAGAACTAAATGTTTTAAAGAACGGTGAGCCCACCCTTATTTCAGATTTTATGCAGGAATCCATTCTCCAACCCCATGAGAATGTGCGTTCGGCTATTATTGTCCCTATTCTTTATCAGAACCGCACATTGGGACTGATCAATGTACATTCAAATCGCCCTGGGCATTTTACCCCGGATGTAGCCGAACTTATGCAAATGCTGGCTGTTCAAGCTGGAATCGCTGCCAACAACGCCCAACGTTATCAGAACGAAAAACAGCAAAACGATCTTATGCGCCGTCGGGCCGAAACTCTGGTCCGATTATCCGATGTGAGTTTTAACCTTGGTCATGACCAGCCGCTGGACCAGGCCTTGCAGATCATTGCCCGTGGTATTCGGGATGCTTCACCCTTCCGTGTGGTTTTAGTGAGTGTTATAGAGGAAACTGGCATCCTTCGTCGCGTTACCGCAGTGGGTATTCCGCAGGATGCCTGGACTGAACTGGCCTCCCGTAAACAACCGTTTGCCAGTGTGCAGCAATTATTGCGGCCTGAATTCAAAACCAGCCATTCATACTTTATTCCTGCTGATCAGACCCCCGTCATCCCTCCGGACTTGCATCATATTACCCTGGATGTTTCGTCGCCTGTGGTAAAGACAACCAATTCTTGGGATGCTGAAGATTTTTATATCATTCCGCTTGAAAATGCTGAAGGACAGATCGTTGGTCTTATCAGTTTGGATAATCCTTCGAACGGCCTCCGGCCCGACAAGACGACCATTGAGACTGTCGAAGTCTTTGCCGCACAGGCGGCCCTGCTTGTTAGCAATAACCTGCGTCAGAACGAGCTGCGTGCGCGGGTTGATTCATTATCTTCGGCGATCGATCGTCAACAGCAATTGCTTGATATGGCCAAGGATGATCTACCCATCCTGTTGAGCAAAGACCTTGAGCAAACCATCTCTTTGCACAATCTTGACCGTCGCGCACAGCGTGTTCGAGCAGGATTGGCGATCACAGAATCGGTTAGCCGTCAGTTGGATGCGACCTCGGCGCTTTCTGCATTAGGGCGTGAAACTCTAACCCAACTTGGGATGTCGGTCGCCTTGATCGCGGAGAATACACCGGACGGCCCCCGCCTTTTGCATGTAATGGGAAGCCTGCCCCGTTCGACAAATGTAGAAGCATTGTTTGGTCAACGTAACCCATTACGTGCCTGTTTGCAAAATGGCGCCCCGATCTTGATCCCCAATCTTGATGAAGACGATGAATGGCGTGATGCAACTTTATTGACTTCTTTGCGTTCCAAAGGAGTGATCTGTCTACCGATCCTGGTGGAAAATAAACCGGTTGCGGCCATGCTGGCTGCCAGCCCCGAAGCGATGCCATCTTTTACAGATGAAGATCGCCAGGTCTATATGCAGATTGCCCAGCAGACTTCCTTGATCCTGCAAAATATCTCACTGTTGAATCAGACACGCCGTCGCCTGGATGAAGTGAACCTCCTGCTCGATTTCAGCCGCCAATTGTCGGGGATGGATGCGGATGCGATCGTTGGTGCTTTGCTCGAAAGCTCCAGACGCGTCATCCAGCATGCCCATGCAGGAGTGGTCTTGGTCTGGAGCACCAAGAATGAACAGCTTGTTCCACGAGCTGTTTCAGGCTATGCCGATAATGAAAGTATGATGAAGATCACCTATCGCCTGGCCGAAGCATTGCCAGGCATGGCCTTTATGAATCGTCGTGCCCGCCGTGTGGACGAGATCAACTTCCCGCGCGACTACAACTTGACGGCCGAAAACCTTTCCCTATATCGACAGGCAACCGGCGGCAGACTTCCCGTATCCTGTCTGCTTGTGCCCATCGTATCAAATGAACAAAACCTTGGGTTATTGATCCTTGATAACTTCAATACCTCGGCTGCCTTCCGGCCTGAAGATGAGACGCTTTTGATCTCATTGTCGCAGCAGGTTGCACTCTCCCTGGATAACCTTCGCTTGGTGCAGACGACCACAGAACGCGCTGGCCAATTGCAGGCCCTCAACGACGCCTCTGCTTCGCTAACCTCAAGCCTGAGTAGTGACCAGTTGATCGTTTCTCTACTTGATCAGTTAAATCCCATCCTGCCATTTGATACAGCCACATTATGGCTGCGCGATAAAGACCGCCTCACGGTTGCGGCCACACGTGGCTTTTCCGATGCGGAACAACGGCTTGGCTTATCGGTCTCTGTAACAGACAGCGCACTCTTTAAAGAACTGGCGCAGACTGGCCAACCGATTGTTGTGAAGGATGTTCGTGAAGATCCGCGCTTCCCACCTTTGGAGGCTCCGCGCCTTTCATGGCTGGGTATTCCGTTGATTTATAAGAATGAACTGGTAGGTGTGTTGGCTGTTGAAAAGTGGCAGGCCAACTATTACACGCGCGAACAGATTCAAGTCGGCCTGACCTATGCCAGTCAGGCAGCTGTCTCACTTGATAACTCACGCCTCTATGAAGACAGTGTCAATCGTGCCACAGAACTTGATCAGCGTTCGAGCCGCCTCACTGCGCTGAACCGCTTCACATCCGCCCTGACGCGGTCTCTTGACACCGATCAGATTCTCACCCTGACAGCGGACGAACTATTCCGAGGGTTGAATGCCAACCGTGCATCTATCGTAACTTTTGAACGCGGCCAGATCTATTGGAAATATACGATCCCGCGTATTCGGGCAAAATTGCCGCGTGTCCTGCCAAATGTTCCCATCTTCAACCGTCTGCGCGAAACGCAGGGAGTTTTTAACACAGACGATGTTCGCAATGAACCGGATCTTGTGTCCCTTTTGGAGATGCTGGGTTCTGAAACGCGTGCCTTGTTGATCTTGCCGATCACAACCGGACAGTCGCTCACAGCTTTGTTTTTCATGCAACTGGTGGGTGGGGCCCGTTTTGGCATCAATGAGTTGGAAGTGGCCCGTACCATTACGAATCAGGCCACCATTGCCTTGGAGAACGCCCGCTTGTATCAGTCCTCAGTGCGCATGGCTGAGCGATTTGCAGTTCTGAATGAGACCAGTTCTCTTGTCAGCGCCAGCCTCAACCCTGAAGAAGTATACGAGTCTGTCCATCATGCAGCTGGCCGGTTGGTTCCTCTTGATTCTTTCGTCATTACCTTGTATGACGAAATGGCTAATGAAGTTGACCCGGTCTATCTGTATGATATGGGTAAACGTCTTCCTGGGGCACGCGTTCCATTTGGAAAAGGAATGAGCAGCGAGGTTATCCGTTCTGGCAGGCCGATGCTTATATCCAATGCCGATGAGTCGGAAACGAACTTCGTTCAAGCAGGCGATGGAGACGAAACAAAATCCATTGTTGCTGTTCCCATGATCCTTGGCAACAAGGCCTTGGGTATGCTTTCAGCGCAAAGCTATCAATCGGGCGTTTATACAGATGAAGATGTTCAACTTCTTGGAACACTGGCCAATCAGGCTATTGTTGCCATTCAGAATGGCCGTCTATTCGGCCAAACACAGACCCTGGCTTCTGAACTGGAAATGCGTGTTTTGGAGCGTACAGCTCAGCTGACCCGTGAGCAGCAGAATACCGAAACCCTCTTGCGCATCCTCACCGAGGTCTCTTCCAGTCTTGATTTGGACCGTGCGTTGAATCGTACATTGTCATTGCTAAATGATGCCTCTGGCGCAGAACAAGGTACCATTTTGCTTGTTCATGCAGAAGATAATCTCCTGCACTACCGTGCAGGGTATGGGTATCTTACAGATCGTACCGTTAGTACAAGCAAGGGCTTTACACTGAAGATCGGTGAGGGCCTGGCTGGCTGGGTCGTAAAACAACGCGAAGCGGTGCTTGTCAATGACTTGCACGAAGATCCGCGCTGGGTGCGAAGTTCAGCAACAGGTCAGGATCATCGAAGCGCGATTGCCGTCCCCATGTTGGTAGGCGAGGACGTGATCGGGGTCCTGATGGTCTTCCATCGGTCGGCGAACTTCTTTAGCTCCGAGTTGTTGAATCTGGTCAAAGCCATTGCAGGCCAGGTGGCAGTGGCGATCAATAATGCCCGCTTGTACGAATTGATCCGCGACCAGGCTGAACGTCTGGGTCTGATGCTTCGCAAGGAACAGGTTGAGGCCAGTCGCTCACAGGCCATCCTGGAGGCGGTTGCAGACGGCGTCTTGGTTACCGGCCCTGATAACCGGATCACCTTTGTGAACTCTTCCATCACCCACATTCTCGCTGTGGATGACACCCAGATGCTTGGGAATTTTTTGGAAGACTTTGCCGGTTTGTTTGGCAAATCAGCAGGCACCTGGACAGCTACCATCCGCCGCTGGTCCGAAGATACATCCTCGTATAAAGTTGGGCAGATGTATGCGGAACAATTGGAACTGGAGAACGGGCGCATCGTCCTGGTGCATCTTGCACCGGTAATCCATCAGAGTGATTTCCTCGGCACAGTGTCCATCTTCCGTGATATTACCCGTGAAGTGGAAGTGGATCGGTTGAAGTCCGAATTTGTGGCCACCGTCAGCCATGAATTACGCACCCCAATGACGGCTATCAAAGGCTACGTGGACATCCTCATTATGGGAGCGGCAGGTTCACTGAACGAGAATCAGGTGCATTTCCTGGATGTTGTGCGAAATAATATTGAACGCCTCAACATTCTGGTAAGTGATCTGTTGGATATTTCACGCATCGAATCCGGGCGCGTTCAGCTTGAACAACGTTCGGTCGATTTGTATGAGATCGCTGAAGAAGTAGTTGCTGAAACCCTACGCCGCTCACAGAACGAGAGCAAACCCATCGCCCTCTCGTTAGATGGCCAGAAAAACCTGCCGCAGGTGGTTGGCGATAGCGGCCGGGTTCGTCAGATTTTGAGCAACCTTGTCAGTAACGCATATAATTACACTCCGGAGAATGGCACCATTCATGTCAACATTCATCAGGAAAATGGTGATATTCAAGTGGATGTGCAGGACAATGGCATTGGCATAAAACCCGACGATCAGGCCCGTATCTTTGATCGTTTCTTCCGTGGCGAGCACCCGCTTGTGTTGGCCACCCCCGGTACCGGCCTTGGGTTGCCGATCGTGCGTCAGTTGATCGAGATGCATAATGGAAGAATTTGGATGAAAAGCAGTGGTGTGCCTGGTGAGGGAAGTACGTTTTCCTTCACTCTGCCCATCCATAAAAACGGAGATTAAATGGCAAGAATCTTGATTGCTGAAGACGAACCCGACATTCGTGAACTGGTCGCATTCACCCTGCGCTTCGCCGGACACGAAGTAACCACCACATCCAACGGCGAAGAAGCCTATCATAAAGCCCAGGAGATTATCCCGGACCTTATCATGATGGATGTTCGCATGCCCAAAATGACCGGGTATGATGCCTGTCGGGCAATGAAACAGATTCCAGCCCTTGTGGATATTCCCGTTGTATTCCTTTCCGCCAAAGGACAAGACTCAGAGATCCAAACCGGGCTTGATGCAGGCGCCGAGGAATACCTGCTCAAACCGTTTGCCCCCGACCAGTTAGTGGAACGGGTGAAAGCCATTCTTGCAAAATTTGGAAAATAAATGAGCGCAATCATTCTTGACGGTTCGATGGTGCATTATGAGGCGTTGGGACGCGGCCGTCCCATCATCTTCCTGCACGGCTGGGTCGGCTCATGGCGTTATTGGATCAATGCCATGCAAGTCGCATCCACATCGTTCCGCGCCTATGCCATCGATCTCTTTGGCTTTGGCGACACCGTCCGCGATCCCATGCGCTATACCATCGAACGTCAGACGGAATTGCTCAGCCGCTTCCTGGAAGAAATGGGAATTGATAAGATCGCACTCGTTGGGCATGACCTTGGCGCATTAGTTGGCTTCTCCTTTCTCAAAAAGCGGTATGAAAGTGTGAACCGAATGATGGCGATCAATGTGCCTCTCGAATACGAATTGCTCAATGCGCGTATGCGGACGGCCCCAGCCACAGAACTTGCCGAATGGCTCACGAACCGCCAACCCGAAGCCATGACCGCCCTCTCAGACGCCTCCAAAGTCGACCCGGCAGCTGTTACTGCCTCGATGAACAATTTACAAGCCGATAATGTTTTTCCCGAAATACGCAACTTTGGCGTGCCCTGTTTGTTCGTTTATGGTGCAAACAACCCTGCCATAGCAGTCCCCCCTGCAGATGGGAACAACCTGCCCCTCCACATGCACCAGATCAATTTGGAAGGTGCGGGTCATTTTCCAATGTTGGATAACCCTGCTCAATTCAACCGGCTGCTGACAGATTTTCTTGCACTCGACTCAGGGTTAAGCCCGAGAGAGTTACAACTCAAAGAGGAATGGAAACGCCGCGTTCGCTAAAATGCCGTGAGAAAAACCTCGCGGTATTTTTTTACTTGACATTCTTGTTCCACAGTCCTATACTCTGACCCACAACCGAACGGAGAGCCTTTACGAAAGGCTGAGAGGAGCGTGAACGCGCTCGATCCGCAGCACCTGATCTGGTTAATACCAGCGGAGGGATTTCACCATACACCTGCCAACATCCTCCGCTGCTGTGAGGATGTTTTTGTTTTAATTTCGTCATTGCGAGGAGGGCGACAGCCCGACGAAGCAATCTCCTAATTCATTGGAAAATCTATGTCTCGTATCATCATCTTTGCCAATGGCAACCTGCCAAACCTTGAAAAAGCCCGCGCCCTCATTCGCCCCGAGGACTTCATCCTCTGCGCTGACGGCGGCACACGTCACGCCCTCGCACTGGGACTGACTCCCAATATTGTGATCGGTGATCTGGATTCGGTTACGGATGAAGAAAGACGAAAGATGAAAGAATGGGGAGTTGCGGTTATTGAATTTTCGAGAGATAAGAACGAAACCGATCTCGAACTCGCCATCAACCATGCTCTCACACTTAACCCCGAATCCATCTTCATTCTCGCCGCCCTCGGTGGTCGCATGGACCAAACCCTCGCCAACATCGCCCTCCTCAGCAACTCATCACTCGTAACTCGCAACTTGAAAATCACCGACGGCGTAGAAGAAATCTTTTTTTGCAGAGACCAAGCAAAAGTCGAAGGAAGAAGCGGAGACATCGTCTCACTCATCCCCTGGCAAGGCGAAGTCACCGGCGTCTTCACCGAAAACCTGCGCTGGCATCTTCATCACGAAACGCTTTACCCCGATAAAACCCGCGGTATCAGCAACGAAATGACTTCTGATACATCCACGGTTTCAATCACGAGCGGATTGCTTCTCATCACTCACATCACTGGTAACTG
>DAOQPR010000021.1:0-16004 GCA_035333265.1 Anaerolineales bacterium | reverse complement strand
CGGGGACAGGCAAGACCACCACGCTGGTGGAGTTGATCCAGCAGATCACACGCAAGGGTCAAAGTGTGCTTGCGGTTGCGCCAAGCAATCTTGCCGTTGATAACCTGCTTGAAAAACTCGTTGCCGCTGGCAAGAATGCCATCCGCCTTGGGCATCCGGCGCGTGTCACTCCGGCGCTGCGTGAACATACGCTTGATCTCCTCGTTGAGAATCATCCCGACATCAAACTGGCAGATAAACTTACACGCGAAGCCTACGCCCTACGCGATCAGTCCTTCAAATACACCCGCGCAAAACCCGAGCGCGGCGCGAAACAAGCCATGCGTCAGGAAGCGCGCGACATGCTGAAAGAAGCGCGTCAGATTGAAGACCAAATCACCGCCCGCATTCTAGGCAACGCTCGTGTCATCTGCGCCACTGTCACCGGATTGGAGCGTGAAAGGCTCGACGGCAAACAGTTCGACTGGTGCATCATGGACGAAGCCAGTCAATGCACTGAGCCTGCGGCATGGATTCCTGTTCAATTCGCCCAGCGGCTCGTGCTGGCAGGTGACCATTGTCAACTTCCACCCACCGTCCTCTCGCCTGAAGCCGCGCGCGGTGGATTAAACATCAGCCTGATGGAACGACTGCTCGAACGCGACGCTCCCCGCAAAATGCTCAGCGTGCAATATCGAATGCATCAGGACATCATGTCCTTTTCATCGGATATTTTCTACGAAGGGAATCTCCAAGCCGACGGCGCGGTTCGCACCGCCCTGTTAGCGGATCTACCCCATGTGACCTCATCTCCGCTGACAACGACTCCCATTCACTTCATCGACACCGCAGGCGCGAGCTACGACGAAGAACCCGAACCCGACGGCGAGAGTCGCTTGAATCCGCTCGAAGCGGATTTGGTCATGAAAAAAGTAAATGAACTTCTGGAGCATGGACTTTCCCCCGAGCACATTGCCGTCATCTCCCCGTATTCGGCACAAGTGAAATTACTCCGCCGAAAGATCAAGCATGAGATCGAGATCGACAGCGTGGACGGTTTTCAAGGACGCGAGAAAGAAGCGGTTATCGTCAGCCTTGTGCGCTCAAACCTCGATGGCGACGTTGGCTTCCTTGCCGATACCCGCCGCATGAATGTTGCGCTCACCCGTGCCAAACGTAAACTCATTGTCATCGGTGACAGCGCCACGATCACCGCGCATCCGTTCTACGAAAAGATGGTCAAGTATTTTGAGTCAGTTGGGGCGTATCATTCGGTATGGGAGGAGTGACAAAAAATCCCTCGCTACACAGCAAGGGATTTCTGCTTTTTTGTGATTTTGAAAGGAACCGCATCTCGTTCAATATTCTGGAATAGACCCGCACGGATTTCTTTGTAATATTTCCAACGCTCCGCGCTTATCAGACGCACATCAAGCGCCACATCGTATTTCAACGCAACATCCGAACTGAATTTACTAACCTGTTGCTGAACCTTCCAATGGTCATTTGCGACAATCAGCAAGAGATCGATATCAGAAGCATCCCCACTATCTCCACGAGCGCGTGAACCGAATAAGGCAGCAGACAACAAATTCTCACCATATGCCTTACGCACAGATTCGAGAAATTCTTTTATAGCTTTTTTCTCTCGCGAGGACAATCTTACAGTAGCTCGTGTCGGCGCAACCATTTTTCGACTTCCTCAACAAAATCTTTGGCTTTCGTCACCACTTCAATTGCCTGTTCCTTTTCCAGATGATCGTATAGTTCATAATCAGCCGTTTGGCGACTTGCCATGATAAATTCGTAATCGTCGCTGAATTTACGGTCAAACTCACCGGTTTTTACAAAATCCTGGCGAAAAAAGCTAGGACAGCGCTGTGCTTTCCAAATGCTTTTCCTTTCGAATATAACAAAGCGCTCGCCGCATAAAACACGGCGTAATATGCCCGATTACATGCTGAAGAATAGTGGTCAGAAAGAAGAACTTGCTCAGAAACTTCAAGCATCTCCTTTGCATGTTCCATGTAGAGTTTGAAATTCTCTTTAGGGTCAGACATAGAGCAAAGTATAACGCAAATTGGAAACACCCAAAAATTTCGATTCTACAAACTCGGCGCTTTCCACTTTTTGATCTTTTCCACAAAGGGCGGATCGATCTTCTTTCCATTGAACGGATACCAGCCCAACTCTCCGCGCACGGCTTGCTCTTTGAGTTCCGTCGATCCCCAAATCAAAGAGGCTCCTGCTGCGCCGCACAGCGCAGACGCCCAGTCATTTGCGATGAAGAGCGAGCTGAAAATACAAAGTGCTCCAAATCCCATGATGTAGGGCCACCATAAATAACCAAAGTAACGCTCCCCGCGGATCACCCAAACAAAGCCCATACCGATGACGAACAAAGTCACAAGGCAGATCCAAATGCCGAAGAAGTTCATTTTGCACCTGCCTTCATTGCGGAAATTTCATCCGCAGTATAGGGTCTTCCAATGGGATCACGGTCAAGCAAGTCGATGGTGGTCGATTCGGGATGTTCTGCCAAAATCATCGCGTGGCGCGGATTGTTCGGATTCGCCGGGGCGTGTCCGTGTTTAATTCGCTTCGGCTGGCGGACTGCAATTTCGAGCGCGTCCCAGAGAAAGATTACAGCGAGGATGCCGCTTGCCGCAGACAGAGGCAGGTTTGAGGTCAGGGTGGAGGCGAAGCCAAGCAACATGCCAATGAAGATGGCTATCAGAGTCGGCATCCAAAGCTTTTCAACTTCACGTTCAATTTTTCGCACGGATACGTGCCCGATCCAAACGCCGAAAAAAGTGGCCAGAGCAGATGCCAAACCGACAAAATTAATTTCCATCGTTATACCGGAATGCTAAAGAAGAATGAACTGCCCACGCCTTCTTTGCTTTCAAACCAGGTCTCGCCATCGTGCAAATCCACAATGTGCTCGACGATCTTTAAGCCAATGCCCATGCCAAGGCGCGGATCGTTTTTATCTTCAAGGATGGTCTCGAACGGCTCGAAGACCTTTTCCTGATTTTCTTCAGCAATACCGATACCGGTATCACTGACCTCGAACAAAACCTTATCTGCCTCGCGCTCTACACGGACGGTGATGGTTCCACCATCAGTAAACTTGACTGCATTGTGGATGTAATTCAAAAGCGCCTGAGACAATCGGGTTGGGTCGCCTTCGATGACAGGCAGGTTTTCGGGTATATCTTCTTCAAGTGCGATGCCGCCCTTGTGTTCGATCATTTGGTCGGCGATGGTCATCACGCCATCGAGTAAGGCGTAGATATCCACATCCTGCATGTCCAGTTCCATGCGGTTCGTGACGGTCTCGGCGTAATCCTGAAAATCGTTGACCTGCACGATCAACGGCATCAAAGCCGCCTTGAGATGCTCAATGGGCGAATCGGGGATGTCAATATAATCTTCCAATTCTTCAATGCGATACAGATCGTTGACCTTCGCGTTCACCTCGGCAAGTCCCTCGCGCAGGGCGGCAGACATTTTGTATAAAAACTCGTCGCGTAGTTCTGTCATTTGGTCCTCCTGAATTCTTGTTTATGGAATTGTACCTGTGCTCAGCGTAAAATAAAAAGAAGCGCCTTGGCCTAATTGGCTTTCCACCCAGAGTCTGCCGTTATGGTATTCAACGATTCGTTTGGCCAATGTCAACCCAATGCCGGTGCCATCGACATGCGGATCAAGACGGTTGAACAACCCAAAGATCTGCTCATGGTATTCCGGTGCAATCCCAATGCCGTTGTCCTTTACACACCAAACCACCAGATGATCTGAATCCGTTCTGGCTGTGATCTCAATACGTGGATCGGATTGGGGCCCCATAAACTTGGCCGCATTCTCCAGCAGGTTCTGAAAGACTTCGACCAGGCGCAGGCGGTCACCATACAAGTCCGGCAGGTCGGGTTGAATGGAAAGGGTGATTCCATCGAACCTGCCCTGCACCATGGCAAGCGCTTCAGCGATGAGAGCGTCAAATTTCACGACTTCCATTGGGTTGGCCACACGACCAATACGCGAAAGTTCCAACAGATCATTCAACAGCGTATACATTTTGTCCACGGCGCTGACAATACGGTGAATGTCATTCTTGAGGCGATCCAAATTCCCGCTGCTAATATCCTTGTCTACATATCCCAGGTACCCGCTGATCGTCACAAGCGGCGACTTGAGATCATGCGAAACCGTGTATGTGAAGCGCTCCAACTCGGCGTTCTTCTGCTCCAATGCGATGTTGGCGCGTTCAAGTTCCGCAGTGCGCTGCCGGACACGACCTTCCAGCTCTTCGTTTGCTTTGCGCAAACTGGCTTCCATCTTCCGTTGGATGCTGATATCCCTGGCAACGAACAGACGGCCAATCGGCCGGTTATGCGGGTCAAATAGAGGCGAAAGAAGAGCATCAAAGATTTGCTCTCTTCCGTCCTCCTCCAAAAAGCGGACATCTTTGCGGATAAACTCCGGGCTTTCAAGAAAGCCAACGAGATCCGCCTGATTCCCGATCAGTTCGGTAACAGGGACACCAATGGAGCGTTTTGGAGACAGGCCCAGGTGAGAGATGGCGGCGGGGTTGATATCCACAACACGCGCATGAACATCCAATACCACCACAATATCATTCATATATTCAAATACAGCACTGCGCGCAATGGGGGTAATCTCCAATAAACTGTAACGAAACAACCCCCAGGCATAAATCAGATTCGCAATGCCGAATGTGTAGGGGGTAATATCGCGCTGCCCAAAGACCAACACCCCAAACATTCCTGGAAGAGAACCTACAAAAGGGAAGATAAACCCAAGAAGGATAATGAATGTTTGTACACGGAACAATTGATGCTGCTTGAACAGATTTCGAATAAAAAGCGATGTGGCAACCAGATATGTTCCATAACTTGCGAGGAAACTGGCCCACATCGGGGCTGTGAAATCATATAACAAGGCATCGAAGGGTTCGCCCTCCACGATCCAGGCATTGTTGGTACGCACCCAGCCATGCAAGGGATTGGTAAAGACAAGGATGAGGAAGATGATGGCAAGCGAAAAAAGGATCCATCGTGCGCTTTGAGGTAAATCACGCTCCTGGCCGGTAAACTCATAGGCAAAGATCAAAAGAAAAATGGGCATGAGCAACGAGCCGATGAATTGAAAATCGTCCCAGAAAAGCTTGGCTTCCAGGCTGGGGCTGGCAAGTTCGAAGATGTAGCCCACGATCCAACTAATCTCCGTCAGGGTAACAAGGAAAAAAGTGTATATGCCCGGAGAAAACCGATGCCGCCAGGCATACACACCAACAAGGCTTGTGAGCAGGAGAGAGAAAAAGATTGGAAGGTAATTTACAATTCCACTCATGATGGATAGCATGGCCAATTATAAACACGAGGCCGGAAAAATTCACTGGAATTTTAGATCAATCTTGAAAGCCTGTTCGATACAAATCATAATAACGGCCTTTTCCATCAAGCAGTTCAGCATGACGTCCCTGCTCGATGATCTTTCCGCCGTCGATGACAATGATCTTATCTGCGCTGGTGATGGTAGACAGGCGGTGTGCAATGACAAATGAAGTTCTACCTTTAAGCAAAATGGTCAAAGCAGATTGAATGACATGTTCTGTCTGTGTATCGACAGATGACGTAGCCTCATCGAGAATCAAAATGCGCGGATTCGCCAGCAAGGCGCGGGCAAACGAGATCAACTGACGCTGTCCCACGCTCAAGGTTGCGCCGCCTTCCTCCACGGGGGTATCATAGCCATCCTTCAAATTGACGATGAAATCATGCGCGCCAACAGCCTTGGCAGCCGCAACAACCTCCTCGTCTTTGGCATTCAAACGGCCAAACAAAATGTTTTCCTTCACGGTGCCGCTGAAAAGGAACGGGTCTTGCAATACCATGCCCATTTGAGCGCGAAGCGATGCCTGAGTTACCGTCCGCAAATCCACGCCATCGATGAGCACACAGCCGTCGGTTGGGTCATGGAAGCGCGCCAGCAGTTTCACAATGGTCGTTTTGCCCGCACCGGTCTCCCCCACCAGGGCAACCGTCTCTCCGGGATTTATATCCAATTGAACTTGATCGAGGACAAGCGCCGGATCATCTGAATAATGAAAGGAGACATTTTCGAATCGCACCGCGCCGGTAATTGCCGGCATAACCTGGGCATTCTCCTCATCCCGAACCTCGACCGGCGTATTGAGTAATTCCAAAATGCGCTCGCCGCCCGCCATCGTGGATTGAAGCGTATCGAAGCGGCGGCTCAAGTCACGGATCGGTTCGAAAAAACGATCTATGTATAGGACGAAAGCGATCAAGACTCCGGCAGATATTGATTCGCCCAGAACTGCCGTTCCGCCAATATAGACTACCAAGGCTGTTGCCAAAGCGCCAAGCACATCGATCACTGGCGTAAATAGGGAAGCCACCCAGACGGCATCCAGACTGGTCTCAAGAAAATAGCGATTGACATAGCTGCTGAAGGTGTCATAATTTCTTTGCTGGCGGGAAAAAGCCTGCACCACGCGCACACCGTTCACGTTTTCAGCCAGTACGGAATTGCCCCATGAAACCGCAGCACGCACCCGGCGGTAATTCTTACGGGCCGCCTGTCTAAATAAAATTGTAGCCAACACCATCACCGGCAGAACAGCAAAGGTCAGCAGGGATAATTTGAAATTTAAAGCCAGCATAGCTACCAGCGTGCCTATGATGCCCAATACATTTCGCACAATGGCCAGCACCGCCCAAGTGATAAACTCGCGCAGTGTCCCCACATCATTGATCACACGTGTGATCACACGCCCGACACTATAGCGGTTGTAAAAACTGAGTGACAATTTCTGCAAATGAGCGAACATGGAAGTTCGCACGTCAAACAGAACATGCTGGCCCACCCGCGACATGATACGAATGCGCCAATAGTTCAGGCTCAATTGAAGAACGGAGACGACCAGATAGGTCAGTACAATATTTCGCAAGGCGATCGGGTCGTTGGCTGTAATTCCATCGTCGATGGCTAGTTTTACAAAATACGGCCCGGAAACTGCCGCTGAAGTGACAAGAACCATCAGCAGCAAGGCAAAAAGAAAACGCGCCGAATACGGCTTTAGGAATTGCATTAATCCCCTGGCAACCTTTGGGTCATAGCCTTTATCAAGCTGTTCTTCGGAATGGATAATGAATGCAGGTGGGATGATCTTGGTCATTGGGTTGTAATCTTCTTGATCTAAAACAGATGCGTTTATCCTGAGTTTGATTTCCTCGCCATGAGGGTGTTTTGATGTTTCTCTTTTTCAAAACTGAAAATGGCAGGGGAAGATTCGGTTTCACCGGCGCGCTCCAATAATTGCAAATCATGGATCTCACGGTACAAGCCGCCTTTGGCAAGCAGATCCGCATGCGTACCACGTTCCACAATGCGGCCGTTGTCCATCACGAGGATCATATCAGCGCGTCGAACCGTGCTGAGACGGTGTGCGATCACAAAGGTAGTGCGGCCTTCCATCAACACATCCAAAGCCGACTGGATCAACTTTTCGGTTTGAGTATCCACACTGGAAAGTGAGTCGTCCAGGATCAGAATACGCGGGTCCATTAACAAAGCGCGTGCAATGGCCACCCGCTGACGTTGCCCTCCAGAAAGTGTCACGCCGCGCTCGCCCACAATGGTGTCATAGCCTTTTGTGAATCCGGAAATAAACTCGTGCGCCTGTGCAGCTTTAGCCGCAGATATGATCTCCTCTTCGCTCGCGTCTGGCCGTCCATAGGCAATATTTGCACGGATGGTATCTGAAAATAATAATGAGGTTTGAAGCACGATCCCGATCTGCCTGCGCAACGAGCTTAATTCAACAGTACGTACATCATGTCCATCCACCAAAACAGATCCACTCGTCACGTCATAAAAACGTGGGATCAGATTGACAAGCGAAGTCTTGCCTGAGCCGGTCTGCCCGATCAAGGCAACGATCTGATTTTGCCGGACAGTCAGATCAATGGCTGAAAGTGAATGGACCTTTTCATTTTGATATTTCAAGGAAATGCCGCGGAACTCCACCTCGCCCCTGAGTGTGGATAAAACCACCGCATCCTTTGCCGACCTGATCTCTGGTTCTGTATCCAGAATCTCGAATACTCTCTGAGCGCCTGCCGCGGCTTCGCCGCCTGCGTTGACCAACCCGGTCAATGCCTGTGCAGGTTCGGCCATCATCAAGATATAGGCATTGAAAGCCACCACCGTCCCAATGGAGATATCTCCATTTATGACCATTTGGCCGCCAACGAAAAGGATCAGGATCGTGCCGATGGTCGTCAACCAGTTGGTGGTGGGCATGATCTTGGCCCATTCATCAATAACATGCACCCATTTATGGAAAACCTCCCGGTTGGCAGCATCAAAACGGCGTATCTCATAATCCTCCCGGGCAAAGGCCCGAACGACCTGTACGCCGGTTACATTCTCCTGCAAACGGTTTGAGACCTCCCCCACGGCCGTATCCACCTGAAAAAAGAGCTTGCCAATTTTTGTTCCGAAGTTGCCGGTCATCAGGATTAGCGGAATCATGGGAAGAAGTGCAACAATCGCTAATGTGACATTGGCAGAAATCATCACAACAAGAATGCCAACCGTCAACAGGGCAAAGCGTACCAATTCTGGGATGGATGAGCCGGAAAAACGCTCAATAGCGCGAACATCTTCGATACACCGCGAGATCAATTGACCAGATTGAGCATGGTCATGATAGGCAAACGGCAGGTATTGGATGTGGTCATACATCCGGTTGCGCAGGTCATAACCAACATGAGCAGCCACCCATTCAGAGGCATATCGGTTGTACAAACCCAGAAGCGCTGAAGCAAGCCCAAGTCCAAATAGAAGAAGCGCGGAACGGATCAGATAAGCTGCATCGTTTCGCATCAATCCGTCATCGATCACAACTTGAATGATACGGGGCACAGCCAGGTTGAGGCCGGTTATGATCAGCAAAGTGACAAGGGAGCCGATCACACGCCAACGATATGGTTTAAGAAAAGCAGTGATGCGAAGTAAATTTTTCATAAGCGGGGAAATAAGGATACCACAAACAAAAAGCGGGCACCACTCGGATGCCCGCTAGAATTCATGCTGGGAGTGGCTCTCGTCTATAATTTTTTAATGCATAAAAGATAAACCTGGTTAAGAGTGAAAATGCAAGTACGGCAAACCAGTCAATGAAAAAGATACTGCGCGGAAAATTCTCGAACCACCCGGTTGCATATCCAGAATAGAGAATGCCTGAAATCAAAGCCGATCCCAGGGTAACTGCAAGCGTGACTTTATAAACAAGGTTCAAATATGGCTTTTGAAAATTTAATGGATTAAAAGTATCAAATATAAGGGAGATGATCGGGCGGAGCAGGAACACGCACCAAAACATCAGGCGTTCCATCTCGCGATAAGACTGATATTCACGCCCTTCGCCGAAGCGTAAGCGAAAAAGCAAAAAAACGAACAAGGATGTGAATGCCAGATCTGCAAAAAAGAGGCGGGCACTAACCCGTTTGAGCAGGTCGCGCAAGCGTTTACGTAATGGAGTATCCACATAAAAATGGGTCAACAGGCCGATTGAGATCATCATTGGCAGGAAGGTCACGCCAAAAACAAATGTTGGATCTGATACCGATGAGTTCTCCAAGGCGCGTTCGTACAACCAAAATATAGGTACATGCAGGATGTATATGGCATAGGAAGCCTCGCCTAAATTTACAAGCCAGGGGTGATTAAAGACTTGCGACAAGCGGGATTTATCCATCGCCAAAGCAACAATGAACAGGGTCATCCATGGGGAAAGCCAGCCTGCCATGGGCTGAAGGTTGTGCGGCAGAGATGGAACAACACTTGTGCTAATAACCGTATATCCAGCAACGAATAGAAATGTGCCAAACAAAACAGCCAATATTGTCCCGGATTTAACTTTAACCAACTGGCCTTCGCGCAAATACCATATTCCACCCACAACACCAAGAATAAACGAGTTTAAGTGGAAAAGCGGAAAGTAATTTAGAACATTGTCATATTGCGGGTGGTATCCCACCCAAAGGCTAAAATGTACGATCTGACTGAATGCCCACAATAGAATTGAAACCCAGATCAGTTTTTTTGTGGACTGACGATATGCCCAGAGGATAAAGAATGGAAAGATTGCATAAAAGAAAAATTCCACGGTCATCGACCATGAGGAGTAGTTAAAGGATTGGGAGTAATCTGGGATCCAAGCCTGGATCACGAACAAGTTGGCGACGATTTTCTGTGGCTTGATCTGAAAGATCGAGTCGATATAATAAATGCAGATCAACAGGAAGGAAATAATATAAAGGGGGTAGATGCGGATAAACCGTGAACGCCAGTACCCGGCAATATCGAATTTCTCATTGGGACGAAAGTAAACCAGCGACATGACGAACCCAGAGAGAACGTACAGGTAACTCACTGCCGTTGGAGCAGAGATAAGCAGTTCCCGTATGGGAGAGAAATTAAGTCGTGATGTATAAATGCCGCCGGTATCATGGTAAAAAAGGACCAATAGCACCATGGCAAAACGGGTGAAGGTTAGTTGATCAAGTCGCTTCATGGAATCCTCAAAATCAAAGTCCACCTATTTTAATCGCTTTGTAAAAGACTTGCTCGATGAATGCCAAAATAAAAACAATCGGCTGATAATTAATAAGCCGCTCAACTTTTAGTTATCGATTTTAACCCCTATTGGGATGGCTAAAAACGGTTTTAGACGTCTACGGTAAGGCAGGTAAGAGTCTGCTCAACACCATAGATGGGTTGCACCTCCAAGGCAGTGATTTGCCCCAGAGTTGCCAGGTCAGCAGCTTCAACCTTCGCTACTGCATCATAAGGGCCAAATGTCATGTGAGCTTCTTGGATGCTGGGAAGTTTGCGAAGTTGGGAAACAACTGCTTTCACTTCCCCGGAACGAATCTTTATCATAATATACGCTTTCATTGGGAGACACCTTTCAGCATTCCATATCTCGACGTAGAGAAACAACCCAATAATCGGCGGATGAATTCGCCGCCTCAGCGGTGACATGCTTATCTTAACCGGAATCAGCCAGAAACGGGGAACGATTAAGGATGAAGACGAATGAAAATTACTTCTCCTCTGACGCTTTCAACCTCTTTCGGCCGAGAAATGCACCAAACCCTGCGGCCAAAAGCGCGGCAGATACGATCCCGCCAACGATCTTGCCGCTATTTTGGAGTGAGACCGGCGCAACCGGTAACGGTGTAGCTGTAAAGGTAGGCGAAGGAGGAATGGGTCGAGTAGCTGTGGATGTAGGGATGCCAAGGGTTGCCGTCACTGGCGCCGGTGTGGATGTAGGTGTTGCCGTCGCTGCTCGTAGAATCAACAAACGCTGCCCCTCGAATATTTCATCAGATGCCAAACTGTTGAGGCGTTTCAACTCATCGATGGTAGTGCCGTACGCCAGGGCAATACTCCAAAGGGCTTCGTCTTTTTGGACGATATGATAAACATCGCCATTTGCCTCCGGAGTGTTCAGGATCACCAAGGCAGTGCCTGTTCCTGATGCCAGAGGTGAAACGGTGGACATGGGCGTGGACGCTGTTGGAGGTGTGTTGGTTGTGGGCAGCTCTTCAGAGCCGACATTCAGAACAAAATAAGTGACCCCATCGGCAGCCGACACCCCCACCCCTATATCCTGATAATCCGGGAAGAGCATGGCGTTGGCATCACTTGGGGTTTCCTGCCATGCAGCAACGACATCGTCAAATGAAATATCCCTGCCAGAGTAAATCGCCTCGGCAAAATACCCTCCAGCAGAAAGATTGCCCGCCACAGCATACCCGGCATTCAGCGCCCGTTGATAAGGCCGATCGCCATTCACATCAAAATGAGTCAATACCCCAATACCAGCAATATAATCTGCATGTGCCTGGGCAATTTTTGTGAGGGTTGGGTCTTCAACATAAGGGTCAAGACCATTGGATTCACGCAATGCATTTACCGCTTCAACCAGATTCTGAGAGGTGGGATGGTCAGAAAAATGGAACGGCTGGGCATACACCACCATCCATGGGAACAAACTCAGGGTCAGGAAAAGAAGCGTAACGAGAAGAGGAAAGGATCGTTTCATCGGAAAAATTATACCCATCCCTTCCCAAAAAACGAGAGTCAGAAGTAAAATTATATATAATGTATAATCTTTAGGAGGCAGACCCCATGCCAGGTTTCACCCCAGGTCGTCGGTATCAACCACCATTCATGCCGTTCAAACGTCAGCCATTTAAGAAACGTACATTGGCTGCCATCGAAATTGCAATCAAAGGCCCTTTGTTTGGCTGTCGCATGTGTGGCAACTGTCTCCTTCAGGAAACTGCGCTGATCTGCCCAATGGAATGCCCAAAGGGATTGCGCAACGGCCCATGTGGAGGTTCGACACCGGAACGCTGCTATGTCGACGAGTCGCGGCCTTGCATTTGGTACAAAATCTACGAGCGCTCGTTTAAACTGGGGCGGGAAGCGCAACTACTTGAAGTATTGCCGCCCATGGACTGGGAAAAAGCGGGGACGGAATCATGGGGAGCTGTTTTTGAACAAGCCAAACACATTGGAATGAAAACCATCGCCTCCGGCCTTACGGGTGGGCCTGTCTCAGCCACCCAAACATTGGATTCCATCTTTCGCCCGGTACGCCAGCCAGATTGGTGGCAGGGAGATTCAGAATATCACCCTGCAAAATATTCGGAACCCGTGTCGCAATTGGAACAGCAGCTTAAGAATGGCAGGTTCGTTGTAACAGCAGAGGTCTCTCCCCCGCTTTCAGTAAAGACCGATAAATTCAAGCATCATATCAACACAATAAAAAATTTCGCAACCGCGCTAAACTTTACCGACAGTGCATCTGCCACGCCACGCATGTCTTCGGTGGCGTGCAGCAAAATTTCGCTTGAAATGGGTGCCGAGCCTGTGATGCAGATTAGCGCGCGCGATAAGACCCGCGTGGGCCTGCAATCAGAAGTGATCGGGGCGGCGGCCATGGGCATTCGCAATATGCTCTGTCTGACCGGCGATAGCATGGCGCTTACTCCCGGCCCCAAGGGGCGCATGGACATCGTTGACGTTGACTCCATTCAAATGCTTTGGATTCTGCGCCGGATGCGCGATGAAGGGAAATATCTCGATGGGCGCGAGATTAAGAGTCCGCCACAATACTTCCTCGGCGCGGCGGCTTCTCCATTCGCATCGAATATGAAATTTCAGGCATTGCGCGAGCAGAAGAAGGTCAATGCCGGGGCACAGTTCTTCCAGACGAACACGGTCTTCGATGGAGACAGCATTGATGAATGGTTGAATGAGCTCGCCAAACGCGATGTGCTGAGCAAGGTCTATATTCTCATCGGTATATCCCCGTTGAAGAGCTTCCGCATGGCAAAATTCATGAACGATAAGGTTCCTGGCATCGTTGTGCCGGAAAAGATTCTAAAGCGCATGGAGGTTGCCGAATCCAAAGGCAACGCGGAAGAGGAAGGTGTGCAAATCGCGCTGGAGTTAATTGAAAAAGTGCGCACCAAACAGGGCGTGAACGGCATACACCTGATGGCGGTCGGCTGGGAGGAGATCGTACCGAGGATCGTGGAAGAGGCCGGGCTGCTTACCTTGCAGATGGCAAGATAAGTAGTCGGTCGAAATAAATTTTACAAACTTTCTCTGCTCTGGCAGGGGCTTAGCCCCTGCCAGAGCCACAGGGATTTATAAAGATATACAACCGACTACTTGGCAGCAGATACTAGCGAAGCATGCGAAGCTCTTTTGGAGGCAGGTCACGCCAACGACCTGCCTCCAAATTTCCAATCTTAATTTCCCCAATCGCAATACGATAGATACGAAGCGTGAACAAGCCAACCGCCGCGGTCATGTGGCGGATCTGGCGTTTTTTGCCTTCTCTCAATTTCACTTCGAGCCAGGCGGTCGGCCCGTGCGGGGTAACAGGCTTGGGTCGTGGAGGCAGGTCCGGGTCCGGGATGAGGCGAAAGGAGGCGGGTTGAGTGAAATAATCTTTGAGTTGGATTCCGTTCGAGAGTTGGGAAAGCTTTTCGGGAGATGGGTCGCCTTCCACCATCACAAGATAGGTCTTTTCGATGTGATGCTTGGGGTCGGTAAGACGTTTGATAAGCGCGCCATCGTCGGTGAGAAGGAGCAGGCCTTCGCTGTCACGGTCGAGGCGGCCAGCGGCGTACACATTCGGTACGGAAATAAAATTCTTGAGGGTGGGATGCCCCGTACCTTCATCGGTGAATTGAGAAAGCACGCCATACGGTTTGTTGAAAAGAAGGGTACGCATGATGGGTATAATCATACCCGATGAGCGATTTGATATTTGAAATTCGAGTTTGTGAGGCCTGTGGTTTGCGGTATCCGCTTCAGCAGGGGCATGCATTTGGCATACGTTGCCCGCATTGTTTGGGCGAGACAAAAATTGCATTGGAGAAAACGATCCACGAAGAGCAAAAAGTGCGGGAGAAACCGGAGAAATCTGATTACCTCCGCGCTGTGCTTTTGGATAATGTCCGTTCGGCTTGGAATGTTGGCTCTGTTTTGCGCAGTGCAGATGGGTTTGGATTTTCGCATGTCTATCTATGTGGGATCACCCCCACACCAGAAAATGAGTCGGTGACCAAGACCTCGCTGGGCGCGGAAGAGTACCTGACCTGGTCACAGCATAAGGATGCGGTGAAACTGGTCAAAGGGCTGAAAAAAGAGGGTTGGAAAATCTTTGCTTTGGAGGAGGATAAGCGAGCTGTTCACGTGAATGAGCTCCCCGCCTCCGACAAAAAGATGTGCCTGATCCTCGGCAGCGAAGTGACCGGGGTGGACCCGTCGCTTTTGGATCTTTGCGACGGCATTTTTTTCATCCCGATGTTCGGGCAAAAACGCTCGTTGAATGTCGCCATTGCGTTTAGTGTGGCGGCGTATGCCGCTTGTGCAGCAGGGTAGAATGCAGGGAAGCGTTTATTTTGGCCGAGTGCTCGCGGCGGTACTGAACGCAACACTGAAATCAAATAATAGGAGAGATGAGTTCAATGAAAAAGAGTTTTCGATGGATCTTGTTGGGCAGTATGGGGATTCTGACGATGATGGCCTGTCAATTGCTTAGTCCGCAAACGACGATTGAAGAGCCTGTTGCTGAAGAGCCTGCCGCACCGGTAACCGAAGAGGTTGCAATCCCGGCTGAAAATACGACCTGCCAGCCGTTTGAGAGTATTCCGGCCAGCTCGCAATACACCAGCGCGCCGCCGCTTTCCATTAATACGGATGGAAAATATCTTGCCACAGTACAAATGGCCAAGGGCGGCGAGTTTGTGATTGAACTCTATGCAAACAAGGCTCCCATTACGGTAAACAGCTTTATTTTCCTTACCTGCAAAGGGTTCTTTGACGGGGTGACCTTCCACCGTGTATTGGAAGGATTCATGGCCCAGGGCGGCGACCCGAGCGGGACCGGGCGAGGCGGGCCGGGATATGAATTTGTCAACGAGAATAGTGACCTGACCTTTGACAAGGCCGGAGTGGTGGCAATGGCAAACGCCGGACCAGATACCAATGGCAGCCAGTTCTTTATCACATTTGGCCCGGCAGAATTCCTCAATGGCGGGTATACCATCTTCGGGCAGGTTATCAGTGGTATGGATGTTGTAAATGCAATTACACGCCGCGACCCGGATTTCAACCCAAATTTTGATGGGGATGCCATCCAAAGTATCACTATTTCGGGCCAGTAAGAATAGATTCAAAAAGACCGGCGAGGCAAATTTTGTCTCGCCGGTCTTTTTAGTATGTATCAATGAGAATTCGATATGCGGCCCGAAATGACTTATGGCAGAATGGTAATCAATTGCTTATACCAGGCTTGTGTGATCAAGTCATACCCGGCTGGGTTGGGGTGATTGCCATCATCGGCCAGGGTTTCGGGGTTGGTAAAAATGTCGCTG
>DAOQPR010000020.1:0-16126 GCA_035333265.1 Anaerolineales bacterium | reverse complement strand
TGGACGGCTTCGCCGTCCCCGCCCCAGCGCAGGTATCCTCTACGAGGACGATGGCACACATCTCAAGCCCTTTCAACCCAAAGGAAAATTGAAACCTTATGCCCACGAGATTGACCCACAGAATCGCTCAACGCACCGACTTGGAATCGCTCAAAGCGCTCATGGATGCAGCCATAGCGGAAAATCTGAAACCGTTTTTGAATGAAAGCCAAATCGCGTCAAGCAGAATGATCATGGGGCTTGACACTCAACTTATTGATGATGGAACATACTTTATTGTAGAAGCAGATGGGCAGTTGGCAGGCTGCGGTGGATGGAGCCGTCGTGCAACCATGTATGGAGGAGATCAAACACCGGGTCGCAACGCACTCCTGCTTGATCCCGGGAAAGATGCGGCTCGAATCCGTGCCATGTACACTCATCCCAAACACACTCGCAAAGGTGTTGGCCGCTTGATCATTTCCCTTTGCGAGCAGGCCGCAAAAGCTGAAGGCTTTTCAAAAATGGAATTAGTGGCAACTTTATCCGGAGAGCCGCTCTATCGTACCTGTGGGTTTGAATCTTATGAAAATCTTATCGATGATCGTGGCGGCGCAGGCGTTCCCCTCTCACGAATGAGAAAATCTCTGAAATAATACATTTTTCGGGCACCCATTGAGAATCTCACAAGATCGATATACAGTAATGATCTATGCAGGAATCATTGTAGGTTTCTGTTTCATATGCTATTTTGGGTTGGGCTTTGGGTACTACCCAGACCAGGATGAATTTAATTTTGAAATAACCACGACAGACCCCTTTGGCCTTTCCAATATTTCAAAGCCAATTCAGGTTGACAGCATATATATCGGATATTCAAATGATCAAAATCAAGTAAAAGAAAAATCTCGTCAAATTCTGCATTTTGAGATCGAGGACGCTGCAAAAAATATCGACGTTGAAATTGATTCCGAAATTGCATCCAAAATTAATCTGCAACAAAATGAAATGTATCATCTGACTTTTCAAATAGTCTATGGTTGGCCATCCAGCTATGGTCTCATGATTACCAATCAGATGGATGAATTGGTTTTCCTTGGGATCTCTGATGGAGAGCCGAATGGGGTTATCGATCTATATAAATTATCACCAATCGAAGTTCAACAGACCCGTATTCTATTGGGGCACCTTATGCCTGGTAGAGGATGTATATCCAAATTAACGAACACTGAGGTGCAGTTTGCTGAAGATGGGAATATACTTACATTACACCAGGGGCAATCTGGAATCTTGAATAATTATGAAATCCAGCTTCGGGTTGCGCGAAAGGTGAATTACACAAATCAGTGTTACGATTTTGGCATGAATCAGTTATCCTTTGTCGTTTATAAAACAGCTTACAGCATTATTCAGTGAATCTATTTGCTTCTCAATATGCTAATCCAATGACATTTTCAATTGACCTGAAGAATATTGGTCGTCAATAACTCAATGGAATCCTCTCAAACCCTCATTCGCCCGCTTCGGTCATGGATACCTGACACAACCGATATTCAGGCCCGGCAGATCACGTTTGAACGCACCATTTATGATCAAAACAAAAATAGCAAAAGTAAAATAAAAGAAAGATTGGACTTTTCCAGTACAGAAATTCCGGATTTTATCCGGCTTAGCATCATTGCCTGTATTTGTTTGGGGAAAATATCCCCATCCCATGCTCAAAATATAATAGATGAGAGCAAGTATGTTCTCGAATCTACACTGTCTCCAATATCACTGCATGAATTTCTTTCAAAAATTGACAGCAAATTTTCGGCTATTATGGATGATTCCATGCAAGGAGTCCTGACCCGCCCATTTCATGAAAACCTGTTCAGCGAAAAGACCCTGCTCAACGCACTCGAATTCGTTCATGAAACGCAAGTCGACAAGTTCAAAGAGATTATTGAGCTTTATTTTAAAACCTATACAAAATGCCGCCAGCATATTATGGATATGGCCTTGAGCATGGTTCATCACATATCCTCCCTAACTCATGAAGAGATTTACCCCGGTGAGGAATTTTACAGTTGGTGGAGAGGCCGCTGTCAACAAGAAATCCAAATTCAAATATCGGACGATCAGTTCATCATCCTCTTGATGCCAAACATCCCGGTACATACAGCTGAGAAGATCGCCTCGATCATCCAGGAAATAGCCAACTCCTATGGAAAACTAGCCCGCCTACTTGGCCGACCAGATACAGCGATCATGGCTTTTATTCAGGCATTTGGTGTTGAATTAATGGAAGGCATGGTCAACCTGCCGCTTAATCAACTCGGCGGAAAAAAATGCCCAACTGCAAAAGATATGGAAATTTACATCAAAAACTCGACCGGGTTCCCAACCAACTCATCCAACGTCAAGGAAGTTCGCATCAAGGGGCAGGTATTCGCCGACTCCTTTAATCGATTTTTTGCTGTGAAATATAAATACTTCCTGCTCCCCCGCACACAACGTCAGATCATTATCCACCAACTTGGAGGCTGCCCATTCCCCGATTATGGATTTATGGATGCGCAAACAGAAAAGCTTCTTCACAAGCACAGAAATGAATAAAGGATGGGAATAGGCTTGTTTTATATATCCACAAATGCATGCAAATCGGGATAATGCACCTTGTCCATACCCCGTTCCTTCAGTAATCGTTTCAAGGTCATGGCCTGTTTCTCTTCGCCATGCACGAGGAAAATATCCTTCACACTGCTCTTCACACCCATTGCATAGCGTACCAAAAGATCCTGCCCCGCATGGCCGGAGAGACCGCCAATGGTCGCCACATCACATTTGCGCTTGTACACATCGCCAAAGATGCGCACCTCCGGTTCACGGTCAGCCAGCCTGCGTCCTAACGTCTCCGGCGCCTGCCAGGAAACAATGCAGATCGTATTCTTCGGGTTTTCGATGTTATTCTTGATATGATGCACAATACGACCCGTTTCCGCCATGCCGGAAGCTGAGATAATAACCATTGGATCAGTACGCTCGTTCAATGCCTTCGAATCATCCACAGAACGAATGTAATTTAACATGGGGAAGTCCAGTGCCGGATGGCGCGACTCACGCACAAATTCACGCGTCTCTTCATCGAAGCATTCCAAATGGCTCTTGAAAATATCCGATGCCTTCACCGCCAGCGGACTATCCACATACACCGGCACACGCGGCACATCGCCTTCGAACATCATTTGGTTCAAGTGATAAACGATCTCCTGCGTCCGTCCTACTGCAAAAGCAGGCACGATCACCTTTCCACCACGGTCAATGGTCCGGCGCACAACTTCCTGAAATTCATTGAATGCCAGGTCAGGATCGTTGTGCGTTTTATCACCGTATGTACTTTCCATGATCATATAATCCGCATGGGTAGGCAGAACTGGGTCACGCAATAACGGTAACTTAAAACGACCAATATCCCCGGAAAACCATAAGTGTATCTTTCTGCCTTTTTCTTCGATCTCCAAAGAAACACCGGCAGATCCAAGAATATGCCCGGCTTCATAAAAGCGTGCCACCACTCCCGGAATTGGCTCGAATGCCTCAACATAATCCACACCGCTAAACATACCCGCCACTTCTTCGGCATCCTGTTGCGTATACAACGGCTCAATGGGTTCCTCGCCGCGTCCGGCGCGTTTCTTGTTTATAAACTCCGCATCCGCCTCCTGAATATGTCCCGAGTCGGAAAGCATCGTACTGGCGATATCCTTCGTTGCATGAGTAACAAAAATACTGCCTTCATAACCTTGTTTTACCAGATTCGGCAAATTACCCGAATGGTCAATATGGGCATGAGAAAGAATGACGGCATCCACACTGTCTGGCGCATACCTGAAATTCACATTTCGCGCATATGCCTCTGCGCGCTTCCCCTGATACATACCGCAATCAAGCAGAAGTTTTTTTCCATTGATCTCCAACAAATGCTGACTGCCCGTCACCGTATGAGCCGCGCCGTGAAAATTAATTCGCATGTTTTACTCCTAAAGTTTTCAGGATTTGTAATCCATATTTCTCAAAGCGTGCTGGGGCATCCTTCATCAAATGCCCCAGGTCAGCCATATCCTTCGGAGGCGTCTCCGAAAGGACCCCCAAATACACTTTCGGCAGAACAATATCCGACTCAACCTTGAGATCTTCCGCCGCCTTTTTTCTCCAAACTTTCAGCTTTTCCAGTCGACGCAGCACCGCATCCTGCTTTCGTTCAGCCTGTTTGCGCTCCACAAGCGGAGCATCCGCCCCAACCTTTACCGCTTTTAAGATCATATCTCCCCATAACCGAATTTGCTTTTCAGAAAGCCCCGCACCCGAGAGGTCAACTTTTGCCTCAGGGGGTTGTTTCGCCAGGGTGATCAGAACTTCATCCATTACCACTTTATAGGAGGGTCGGTCCAAACGTTCAGCTTCCTTGTCACGCCATTTGCATAGATGAGCTATTATGGTCAACTCTCGCAGGCTCAAGTCCTTACGACCAGAGAAACGCTCCCAAGACTCGCCATTGCTCCGATGCCGAACATCATCCACCCGGCACGCACGTTGGAAGTCTTCCAGGGCAAATTGCAATCTCTCCTTCTCAAGTAATTCCATCTCCAAAGCATCTCTCAGATCAAATAAATAGTGGGTATCCAGCCGCGCGTAATGGATCTGTTCCTTTGTTAATGGACGGGCAGCCCAATCCGCCTTTTGATGCCGTTTATCCATTGTTATTCCGAACTTATCGCCCAATAATTTATCCAAGCCAACTGCCGGGTACCCCAACACACGCGCCGCATGCATCGTATCAAACAGGTTTGTAAAATCGAAATGAAAATCACGCCGCAGACAGGTCAGGTCATACTCGGCGGCATGAAAAACCTTCTCGATCTTCGGGTCAGAAAATATAGGCGCCAAAAGATCAAGATCTTCCAATATAAGCGGGTCCACCAGATAATCCGCCCTGGTCGTTGAAAATTGAAGCAGACATACCTGTTCTCGAAATGCATGCAGGCTGTTTGATTCAGTATCGACTGCCACACGAGATTGTGAGGCGATGTCGTTCACCATCCTGCTTAACGATTCGGTTGTGTTGACCCATACGGGTGGCGGGAGTGCATCAGACATATTGTTCGATTATAAACCCGAAGATTATAGTAACAACCTTTCCAATCTTACTTCTTCATTTCAGGCGTAGAACGGCCAGCAGACGGTCATACCCAATTTGAAGAACATATCCCAAAATAAGCGCAAGAATGGCACCGGGAACCAAATGAACCCACACCCTTGTCGGCCCCGGCTCCAGGCCAAAGAAACCATCCATTGCATACCATAGCGGACGATGGAACAGATATGCAAAAAAAGATGCCGTGGATATCCAAACCCATCCAGGCCAATCTCCAAATTTTGTCCTAAAAATGGCAAGGGTTAATAAAATCCAGCTAAGGATAAAGAAGTCGACAGCCAAAATATAAAGGCCGTGTATCATTTCCAACCCCGCATTCAAGACAAGAGCAAAAAGCCAAATGCTGAGAAATGCAAGAAAAACCTTGATCAGACCATTCCAGGAAAACAAATGTATGCGAATCGATTCAAACCGACAAAAATACACACCTGCTAAAAAGAGAAAATAATATTGAAAGAAACGCAGGTCAAACAATCCCACTGACATATGTGCCCAATAAGCGCCTGCAAAGATCACAAGCGAACCGATCAACAAACCCCAGTTCGAACGGATATTCACCATCAAGACCCCATACAGGATGTAAAACACCACCAACATACTTATATACCAAAGCGTCAGCAAAGATTTAACAAAGGTGGGGGAAAATACCGCCTGCACATTCAAGGCATACACAGCCAACCCGGCCCTGTTTAAGTTATATCCCATAACAAAGATGAACAGCAAAAGTGCAAACCAATAGGGTGGAAAAATGCGAATAAATTTCGACCAGGCAAAAGCTACTCCGTTCCTTTCAGGCTTGCTCAGGGATACTTCAGTGAAATACCCGGAGAGAAAAAAGAAAGAACCCAGAAGAAATGAAGCTACAAATACCGCCAGTGGACCGCCGATCGTTTCGCCAAAGATAATCGGGTCAAACACCTCGCTGTGTAGAGCAAACAACAGCAGAATGGATAACGCCCGCAAGGCTTCGTACTCTTTCAAGCGTGTATTCGCTCCACTCATAACGATTTCTCCATCAGGGCGGCATCCTCGCCATCGCTATAATAGGCCTTCCAAAGATCGATGGTGTGATAACCTTCTTTTTCATATAAGGTGATTGCGCCATGATTGGTGATACGTACGGTCAAACGCGAACGGGGAACACCCAGCCTTGATTCACATTCATGCAAAAGAGCTGTGCCAATGCCGCGCCGCTGAAAGCGTGAATCCACTGCAATGGTGGCGATCCAGCCCCACCCGTCGCGCGGACGCGGATCTCCGGCTATAAATCCCACCATTTGATTCTCTTCCACCGCTTTAAGTCGAACCACATCTGGAAACGTCAATACAGCAACCAGGTCAAAGATCGGCCAGGCATCGCGGTCAAAACTTTCTTTTTCCAGTTTACGAAGCGCATTGAGGTCAAGGATCGAAGCGGTGACGATTTCCATATTCCCGACATTGTATCAATAAAAAAAGTAGAAAGCGGAATCTCCACTTTCTACTTTTGCCCTGCTATGGTGTTTAATTGTTTACTTCTTCCCATCCTTACCCAGGAAATTATCCAACATACTGGTAAATTCCATTGGGAAGATGTACTTGGTGGAAGGACTCATGCCCATAGATTTGAGCGTCTCGAAGTATTGCAGGGTCATTGTCTTCTGGTCGATCTTGTTCGCAGCGGAGAAAATGGTTTCCAATGCCTGCGCAAACCCCTGAGCGCGCAATAACTGCGCCTGGCGTTCACCTTCTGCCTGAAGAATGGCAGATTGTTTCTGACCTTCAGCACGCAAAATGTTAGATTGCTTTTCACCTTCAGCCACGTTGACCGCAGCTTCACGTGTACCTGTGGACTCGGTCACTACAGCACGGCGGATACGCTCGGCAGACATTTGGCGGTTCATGGCATCCTGCACATCGCGCGGCGGGATGATCTCGCGGATTTCCACGTTGGTCACTTTTACGCCCCAGCGTTCGGTCACTTCATCGAGGCGGGTGCGCAACATATTGTTGATATGTTCACGTTCTGAAAGCACATCATCGAGCGGAATACCACCGATGACCGCACGTAACGTAGTTGCCGCAATACCAGCGGCGGCTGATTCAAAATTACCGACCTGCAAGACCGACTGGGCCGGGTCGAGCACCTTGTAATACCACAGGAAGTCAATTGAAATGGGGGCATTATCCTTGGTGATCGAAGTCTGATGCGGCACTTCGCGCACCTGTTCACGCAAGTCCACTTTTACAGGACGATCCGCACCAGGGATCAGAAACACCAGGCCAGGGCCTTTTGGTTTTTCCAACACACGTCCCAGGCGAAAGACAACAAGGCGTTGATATTCGGGCACGACACGGATCATATTAAAGGCCGCGATTAGAATCACAAATATAACTACGCCAAACAAACACAAACCAAAACTAGCAAATGCACCGTTCATATGTTCTCCTTAAGATAACCTACGAATTGGATTGATTTACACTTTCAACAACGAGGACAAATCCCTCGCGTCCAACCACCCGAACATGGCTCCCGGCAGGAATTTCCTTCCCGCTTCGGGCCGACCACAATTCCCCATTAATATAAACACTGCCATCCTGATGAACAACTGTACGCGCCTCCCCCATCAGACCCATTAACGCACCCAGATCATGTGTGGGACGAACACTCGCTGCCTGAATGGATTTGCGAACAACAATCCATAAAAACACCGTCACCAACCCGGAGGAAAATAAAGCCAAAAGCGGGTTTACAGCCGGCAGCCAGCCGTCCGAGGCAAATAGAAACGCTGAACCGGCCACCAATAAGAGAATGGAAAGGCCCAGGTACAATTCGCGTTTGGGTTTTTGCACCGCATATATAAAAGGCCCAACGCTCAACAACAGCAAAAGCAAGGCCCACCAATTCATGGGCAGGTTATATACTGCATAACCAGCCAGCAAAAAGCAGAATAATGCTCCCACCTCCAACATTCCCGTTCCTGGGGTTACAAGGGCCAAAAAGGCAAGCACCACACCACCAAGCAGGATCAAATAGGCAAGATTCGGGTCCAAAAGGAAGTCCATTGTGCCTCCAAATAATTATACAACACCATACACATATAAATCTACGGTTTAAATCCAATGCCGTTGCAAAAAACTGAAATGCTTTGCAGTTGTATAATGGATGGGAAATCTTTCTCCCTAGGAGTCTCAGTGAAATTCAACAAGATTTGTGTCATCGGATTGGGGTATATCGGCTTACCCACCGCCTCCACCTTCGCCGCTCATGGGGTCGAAGTCCTCGGCGTAGACATTAACCCAAAAATCATAGAAACCCTCAATCAGGGCAGTATTCACATCCACGAGCCTGGCCTGCGTGAAGCCTTTACAAAGGCAATTCAGGCAGGGAAGTTCCGCGCCGCCACCCGCCCGGAAGAAGCCGATGCCTTTATGATCGCCGTGCCTACTCCATTCAAAGAGAATGCCTCCGGCGAATATCAAGGCACAGCCTACAAACTGGCCGATATGACTGCCGTGATCGCGGCTGCCGAGTCGATTGTTCCCTACCTGCGAAAGGGAAATCTTGTCGTCCTCGAATCGACCTCCCCGCCTCGCACCACCATCGACCTGATCGCCCCCATCCTGGAAAAATCCAATCTGAAAGCTGGCAAAGACTTTCATTTATGCTACTCCCCCGAACGTGTGCTGCCCGGTCAGATCTTGCGCGAGTTAATCGAAAATGCCCGGGTGATCGGCGGCATCACTCCCGAATCTGCCCAGGCCGGGTTCGACCTATATTCCATCTTCGTCAAAGGACAGATCCTAAAAACCGACGCCACTACCGCTGAGATGGTCAAATTGATGGAGAATACCTACCGCGATATTAACATCGCCGCTGCCAACGAATTCTCACGCCTAGCCGACAAGTTCGGAGTAGATATTTGGGAAGCCATCCCGCTTGCCAACCTGCATCCGCGCGTCAAAATCCTCAGCCCCGGCCCCGGGGTTGGCGGGCATTGCATCAGCGTCGACCCGTGGTTTTTCGTGGAAGCAGCCCCCGAGCTAACCCCACTTATCTATCACTCCCGCAGGGTCAACGACTCGCAACCGAACTTTGTAGTAGATATCGTCAAACGCGCCCTGGGTTCCCTGCCAGGCAAAAAGATCGCCGCCCTGGGTCTTGCCTATAAACCCGATGTAGATGATCTGCGAGAAAGCCCGGCTGTCGAAGTCATCCATCTGCTCCAAAAAGAAGGAGCCAGCGTCCTTGCATGTGAACCTTTCAAACCAGATGCGAACCTCCCGGGAATCACCATTGCCAGTACATTCGATGAAGCCATAAAAGAGGCTGATGCTTTATTGTTTCTGGTAAAACATGCCGAATTTGTAAAACTTATCCCGCAAGAGGTCGCTTTACAGACCCGGGCACGCATTGGCATCGACACCATCAATGGTTGGAATACCGAACAGTGGCAAAGTGCAGGTTTTCAGATCGTAAAACTAGGGTCGGGAAAACCCTACCTCTAAGATAACTGTTTGTAATGTCCCTCAGAGTATTTCTTAGTATAATGAATTTGGTGATCGCAATGAGAAAGACTCTCACATTTTCCCTGGCTTTGGCTTTGCTCTTGTCCATTTGGAGTCCTGCCAACGCTCAAACTGTCGATTCCAAATATTTCAGCGAAACGGGACATAATGTAACCGGAGAATTCCTCACTTACTACAATAGCAACCCCAATTCCACGTTCCTGTTCGGTTATCCGATCACCGAACAATTCACCAGCAAAGATGGAAAAACCGTTCAATACTTTCAACGGGCGCGCTTCGAATACCTTCCCAGCATGCCCGAAGGGCAACAGATACAACTTACTCCTCTCGGTCGTGAGACATTCACCAGCACTGGCATTTTGAACGTCAACAATACTTTTGCCTGCCGGACCTATGCGGAAACCGGCTATTCAGTCTGCTTTGCCTTCCTGGAATTTTTTGACCAGAACGGCGGTGTGGCGCAGTTTGGTTATCCCATCTCCGGCTTTGAATACCACGAAAACAAACTGGTTCAATATTTCGAACGCACACGCATCGAATGGCAGCCCTGGCGCGCAGAAGACCAGCGTGTGGTTATCTCTGATCTGGGGCGTGTGTACTTCGACAAACTTGGCGAAGACCCCGGCCTGCTCACCCCGGTCAGCCCGATGGATAACGCACCACGAGTCATCACCGAGTTAAAAGTGCGCGCCTTCGTTTGGAAAGCCGTCACCCTTGCAACAGATAATCAACTGTTCTTTGTCATTGTACAAGATCAGAACATGCAGCCCGTCCCTGACGCAAGCTGCACCGCCGTGGTCAATTGGCCGAACGGCACCCAAGATTCCACCCTCATTCACACGAACACCAATGGAGTGGGGATCATCTCTCTTGCGTTCAATGACCAGCCATATGGCAGCCTTATTTACACGGATCTTTCGTGCAATTACAACGACCTGGTTGGCACCACCACAACATCGTTTAGAATTTGGTACTAAGAAAAAAATCCTCCCAACCGGGAGGATTTTCATAACAATTCCCTCAACCCAAACACTGGCCCATCCTTACATATCATCTTCCAATCATGCGAAAGGGTCACGGCGCAGACTCCACAATCGGCCAGGGCCCCACACGGCATGGGAGCACGGACGAGAACCTGCGCCTCCAACTTCGCCGTTACCTGCTCCTGCCCTGCCAGCCTTTCTCGTATCTGATTCAGATTCTCCCTAGCCAGATCCACCGCAGCATAGTCTGCCCATGAAAACACCTCTGCCAATGCTTTGAGCGGCTGAACCTCCACCACCTCGGGCAGGTCTGAAAACTCGGACTTGCCCACCAACACGATTTCGGCATTCTGTTTAAGCGCAAGTGAAACCAATCCCAGCAGACGGGCAGGCACATCATCGAAAGCCACCAGGGCTATTTTTCTGGCGGCAGGCGGAAGTATGAAACCATGCCCAACCGGCCCGCGTAGATTAAGCAATTGACCTGGACGCCACGAAGCAGGCATAGGCGGCGCGGAGCGGAATCCGCCTTGGGGGTGGGAAAGGCTGGAGAAAATTGGAACAGGCAGCGGTGCGTCGGAGCCGTCTGCATGGGCGAGCAGAACCTGCCCCGGCATAGGAATCATCTCTGGCGGGCAATGGATGCGGGCGGAGCCATCCAAATAAAGTTCTTCGAGTTTGCCTTTTGCGGTTTTCATTGGAAAAATCTTAACATGCTTCTATGGCGTATGCAAGAAGGTTATAATTTTCATCTATCAATTTGGAGGAACCATGAACATTTCAACGTTACTGCAAGGGCTTGCATCCTTTGCATGGGTCGGTTTTATTGGGGTTATCATCGCCATGTTTGTACGCGCCAGTCGCAATCAGCCTGCAAAAGGGTTGACATCGGCGCTGGTTGGCTTGTTGGTGGCCGCGCTGTTACTTTCCACAATAGGTGCAGGGCTGGTCTTTTTGCAAGCGAATGAATATGGAGTGGTGATCTCGGCCTTCCAACCCAATGGCTATCGCACAGAAGCGCTGGGACCGGGCCTGCATTGGATCATTCCATTCATCGAAAGTGTCCAAAAGTATTCCGTTGCCAAGCAGACCTATACAATGTCTTCGGCGAATGGTGAAGGCCAGGTGCAGGGAGATGATTCTATCCAGGCGCGTACCAAGGATGGGCAACAGGTTTACATCGACGCTTCTGTCATCTATTCTGCTGATTCAAGTCAGATCATTCAACTTCATATCAACTGGCAGAACCGGTACGAAGAATTAGTCGTACGTCCCGTAGCCCGTGCGGCCATCCGCAATGCTGTTTCGCAATATGGTGTCGAGGAATTGGTCAGCACCAAGCGGGCAGAAATGGAACAGACCATCCGCGATGAAATCAAGGCAAAGCTTCTGGAAAATAATATTCAGATGGATGATTTTCTAATGCGCAACATCCGCTTCAGCGATGAATATGCCGCCGCCGTAGAGCAGAAACAAATTGCTGAACAACAGGCCCAGCAGGCGGCTTTTGTGGTCGAGCAAAAGAAGCAGGAAGCCGAGCAGGCACGTCAGGTAGCTCAAGGTCAGGCCGATGCGCAGGTCATTGCAGCCAAAGGTGAAGCGGAATCGTTATTGATCCAGGCCCAGGCGAATGCAGAGGCAAATCGTTTGCTGGCTGAATCTTTGACACCTGAATTGATCCAGTATCAATATATCTTAAATTTGGCCCCGGGCGTTCAGACGATCTTCATCCCCAGCGACCAGCAGTTTATCCTGCCGCTGCCGCAAGCGCCGACAACCACGCCTCAATAAATAAGAGTTAAATAATACCTGACAGGTTTTCGACAACCTGTCAGGTATTGAAATTTTACACTATGCCCATTCCTCAAACCGGACGCGAAATCCGCCTGACGACTCTTTCAGCCTGTGCGGGCTGAGCATCCAAACTAAGCGCCGACGCGCTGACGCAGGTTCTGCGTCCTCTCCATAATATCTTCGATCCCGCCTCTTATCCGGACCTGATGGTTGGTCTGTCGTCTCCGGATGATGCGGCTGTTTGGCGTTTAAGCGCAGACCAGGCGCTTGTTGTGACCACTGATTTCTTCACGCCGGTGGTGGATACTCCTTATGAATATGGTGCAATTGCGGCAGCCAACAGTCTCTCGGATGTGTATGCAATGGGCGGAAGGCCATTTTTGGCTTTGAATATTGCCGCCCTGCCAGATCACCTGCCACCCGAGGTTTCCAGCGAAATTTTGCGTGGCGGTGCGGAAAAGGCGCGTGAAGCTGGTGTGGTCATTGCCGGTGGACATACGGTTAAGGATAAGGAGCCGAAATATGGGCTGGTGGTGATTGGCTTTGCCCACCCCGAAAAGATCATTGGCAAAGGCGGTTTGAAAGCCGGTGATATGCTTGTGTTGACCAAACCTCTTGGCGGCGGGGTGACCACCACGGCCCTCAAACAGGAAAAAGCGGAAGAGAGTCATATAGCCGAAGCCATCGAATGGATGTCCCGCTTAAACAAGTCGGCTGGTCAATTGGCTGTGGAATTTGGTGTGCGCGGTGGGACGGATATTACCGGCTTTGGCTTTCTTGGCCATGCCATGGAAATGTCCGAGGCATCTGATGTTTCCCTGCACATTGATTATGCCGCCCTGCCATTCCTGAGCGGCGCACGCAGCTACGCAGAAAAAGGCATCTTCCCTGGCGGCGCGTTCGATAACAAGGGCCATTTTGAAAAGAATGTCAGGCTTGCGCCAAACCTGGATGAACCCGCTCAGATGCTTTTGTTCGACCCGCAAACCAGCGGCGGCCTCTTATTTGGCGTGGCACGCGAAACTCTGCCCATGTTGGAAGCCCGCGCAAAGGAATTAGATCAACCCATCTGGGTGATTGGAGAAGTAAAACCAGGGAAAGGTATAGAGGTCAGCTGATATGTTCCGGATTGGTATTTATGAGCTGGGCTTTACCTGCGCTTTGATCTCCCTGGCAATCGTTATTCCGCTCATCATCACACGCGGATATGCGCGGATGAATCGACGGCTTAAGAATTTGGAAGATAAGATTTCAAAAAAGAAGTAAGTTTCAGGTACAATAAGGACGAGATCATTCTTTGTAAGAACATCATGTCCGAAATCCCCATAGACCCAGATTCTAGCCCACTTCCCCCTGTCATCTCATCTCAACTTGACGAATCTTTCCCCCTGCCGGGCCATCCTGCCCGGCTGGGGTGATTATTCATTGTAGGGACATCTTTTTTATCTAAACGGAACCTAATGAGCGTTACAAGTGAAATTCTGACCATTCTAATATTGATTTTGATCAACGGTCTGCTGGCCATGTCAGAAGCTGCCATGCTGGCCACCCGCAAGGCAAAATTACATCAACTGGCGAATGAAGGCGATAAAGCCGCCAGCGCTGCTTTGGAATTATTGCAGAACCCGAATGTATTCCTTTCCACGATCCAGATCGTTATTACGTTGATCGGGGTCTTTGCGGGCGCTGTCGGCGGGGCGACCATTGCAGAAGCGCTGGCAGTCCAAGTGGTCAAGATTGAGGCGATCTCTCTGTATGCCGAAGAGATCTCGTTGGGGATCGTTGTCCTGGTCATCACTATTCTGACGATCTGGCTGGGTGAATTGGTTCCCAAACGCATGGGTCTTCACAGTCCGGAACGCATTACCAAACTGGCTGCCGGACCGATGGTTATATTATCAACCTTGTTCTCGCCATTAGTTAAGCTGATGAGTTGGGGAACGGAAATGGTGCTGGCCGTGTTTGGCATCCAGCATTCAGTTGAGCCGCCGATCACAGAAGAAGAATTGCAAGTCCTGATCGATCAGGGCACTCAAGCCGGAGTATTCGAGGAAGCCGAACAGGACATGGTTGAAGGCGTTTTCAGCCTGGGGGATCAACGGGTGTATTCATTGATGACCCCGCGCACCGAATTCGTCTGGCTGGATGTAAATGACAGCACCGAAGAAATTCTGGAAAAAATTGCCAACAGCCCTTACTCGCGTTTCCCGGTGCGACAAGATTCATTGGAGACCATCGTCGGCATTGTAAAATCACGCGACCTGCTTGTCACCAGCCTTTCCAATAAAGAGATCAACCTAAAAGAACTGGCCAAACCTGCTTATTTCATTCCAGAAACCACGCTTGCCTCACGTGCTTTGGAGATGTTGAAGAAGAACAATACCGAAATGTTGCTGGTTGTAGATGAGTTCGGCGGCGTTCAGGGATTGTTGACGATCAACGATATTTTGGAGGAGATCGTTGGTGTGATGGAAGGCGACGAACCTCAAGCCACCCAGCGACAGGATGGCTCCTGGCTGCTGGACGGCATGTTGGAAGTGGACGAATTCAAGGAAATATTCAACCTAAATGACCTGCCGCATGAAGACGAATATGAAACCTTGAGCGGTTTTGTTATGACCTCTTTAGGACGTATGCCGCAAACGACCGACACATTTGAATGGAATAATCTACGTTTTGAAGTTGTTGATATGGACGGCAGGCGGGTAGACAAGGTATTGGTAACGGCAAAACCCAAAGTAGTAACAGAACAAACACAAAAATAAACGCATTCTCAACGGAATCGTATCCATGACGCCTAAAAATCGTCAATTTGTTCAATGGTATAATTTTCGCCCGTATGACTCAAGAACCTACTTCCAGTAAAACAAAGGTCTGCCCCACCTGTGGAACACGCCTCAGTGAGAACGCTGTACGCTGTCTCGTATGTGGGACGGAATTCACCGCGCAGCCGGAACCCAAGGCCGCAAAGAAGAATGAAAAATCGGTGCAAGCCAGCCGAATGCCGGAGGTTCGTTTGAGCCTTCCGGCTGCCATTGGTGTGCTGGCAAGCCTCATCGTGGTTGTAGCGGCGGTGACATTTATTGCGGTACCCAAGGATGAAAGTGCCCTGGTGACAGGCGACACCCCAACTCCTTCAGAAACACCGACTGAAACGCTCACCCCAACGGTCACCTTGCCTGCCACCGAATCTCCAACCGCAACATTGCAACCGCCATTTGAATACACGGTTTCGGCTGGCGATGGATCCTGCTCACAGATTGCGTTCAACTTTGGTGTTTCGGTTCAAAGTATCATCGTTCTCAACAATCTGGCATCAAGTTGCCCGATCTCCGTCGGGCAGGTACTCAAGATCCCCTATCCCACCCCCACCGTTCCCCCGCCAGCAACCAATACCCCCCTGTCTGCAGAAGCAACGCGTATTTCCTGTGAAACTGTACAGATCACCGTTCAGGAAAACGATACGCTATCCAGCATTGCCGCCAATTACGCTGTACCCATGGATGCAGTCAAGGATTTCAACGGTCTGACCACAGATAATGTCTTCCTGGGGCAAACTTTGTTGATTCCACTCTGCGAACGCGCACCTGACCCGAACAAACCCACCCCCACTGCGACGCTTCCGCCTCCCTACCCCGCCCCGAACCTGCTTCTGCCTGCGGAC
>DAOQPR010000019.1:1520-16739 GCA_035333265.1 Anaerolineales bacterium | reverse complement strand
ATCCTAAAAGGGGGGGGCAATTAGTGGAAAGTTATATGGTTGTAGCATTTCGGGATGGTGTTGGGAAGGTGTATTATTCAGGCGAGGTTCCGCCGCCATTGGACCCTGACTTAACCCCCGCCTACGACGAAGCAACCCGCAACTTTTATCTTACTCAGGATGCTCTTGCCACGCCATCTCCTTGAGCTAATGCAGTATGTCAATCAGTAAATCCCTATTCCTGTTCTCCGGAATAGGGATTTGTTATAAAATAAGCCATCCTTACAACAGGGAGAGACTTCATGACCGAACCCACTCCTAAACCCACCTATCGAATCTCAGATCTGCACGAGTCAGACCGCCCGCGCGAGCGTCTGGCGGCGCTGGGCCCGCAGGCATTGACCAATGCCGAGTTGATCGCCATCCTTTTACGCGTGGGTGTGCAGGGCGAGAATGCGGTTCAGGTCGGTCAGCGGCTCTTGCAAGAGTTTGGCGGCCTGCGCGGCTTGCATCGCGTACCATTCCAGCAGTTGATTGACCAACACGGTATGGGCGAGGCCAAGGCATCGCAGATCAAAGCCGCGATTGAACTGGGCAGGCGCTTAACTCTTGAATCTCCGGAAGAAAAATTAGCCATTAACAGCCCGGCAGATGCGGCGGCTTTGGTCCAATACGACATGTCCGCTTTGGAGCAGGAGCATTTGCGTGTGATCCTATTGGACAGGCGAAACCGCGTTCAGGCAATCGTGGAAGTGTATAAAGGCTCGGTCAATTCTTCGCAGGTGCGGGTGGGAGAGCTGTTCAAGGAAGCGGTGCGAACGAATGCCTCAGCCATTATTGTCACACACAACCATCCCAGCGGCGACCCGACGCCCAGCCCTGATGATGTGGCGGTGACACGCGCCATTGTTCAAGCCGGAAAATTATTGGATATTGATGTGTTGGATCACTTGGTGATTGGGAATGGAAAATGGGTTTCGTTGAAGGAACGGGGATTGGGTTTTACATAAAAAATGAAGAGTGAAACGTGATGAGCTTACAATTCACGTTTCACTCTTCATTCATCATTCTGCATTTTTCATTTGCTATTACCGGCTGCTCTTCACTCCAAACCCGCGAAATTCACCCGTTGGTGTTTCATAATCTACATTACATTCGTCCACTCTTGAGATCGAGGGGCCTTGTTTGATGAAGGTGAGCAATTGCTCCACGCGGATGCGCTCGCCTTCGGCTACACACTCCACCGTATCCCAGCCGACATTGCGTACCCAGCCCGTGAGGTTGCCGATTCTTCCGGCATGGTATTCCACATGGGCGCGAAAGCCCACTCCCTGCACCCGGCCTTTAACGCGGATATGTGCGCGCACGATCTCATTGGGATTGCTAGGCTGCACGCTTTCTCCTTTGGCGTATCAGATCAATGGCGCCCCATAACGGTACGATCAACACAAGGGCAAGCAAAAGCAGGAAAGGCGCCAGGTTACGCAGGGCAACTCCGCCTGTGTTTTGCTTCAACACGATTTCACGCCAGCGTGAATCCAATTGACTGAGGGAGATACCGAGAGCTTTGGTGACACCCAGCTCGCAATCAAAACCATCGCTGTATGCGCTGGTGAGTCGCGAAAGCCCGGAGACGCCATACGAGTCACGGATATAGGTGACAAAGGATTGGGATTGGGCATACGCCAGAAACGCTGAACCAGAATCAGCGGGGAAGGAGGCGCATAGATTCGTGAGAGGAATCAACGTTCCTTTTTTGCTGGCAGTCTCAAGGGCAATGGCATAATCGGGATTCGGATAAAGTTCCACCATTGAAGCAATACCCTCAATCAACCAGGCAGGCTGTTTTGTATACTGGCTGCCGAGCGCGCGATACAACATGACATGTGCAAGCTCATGCGGAATTTTGGTTTCCATTTCGGTATATTGACTCGCCCCCGGAGCGACTGCCACCAGGATCACACCGAGATCAGGATGCGCATGTCCGCCAGCCCATTCACGCCCGCCAAGCAAAAGAGTGTCTTGCAGGTCGTTCACATTGGAGTAAATATAAATGTCAACCGGGTCGGTCAATGAGATGGGAATAAAATCTTTCATGGCCAGCATGCCTGCGCCTGCCGTATCCAGTGCAGAAACGGCGAAGGCATCATCGCCTGCATACCAATTGATGGTGACATTTGCCTGCGAGATCTTTCGCCACGGAAAGCGGTCGTCCTTGTATTGGGTCTTGATCGGGTCGCTGGTGTACACATTGCCATCCGAGAGTGTGACCTGATACCAGAACACGATCCAACTGAACGGCGGGAAGACATTCAACGATGTGTCATACAACACACTGACCGAACCATCTTCGGCCACTTGCAGTGTTTCAACCCGGGTAACTTCCTCGTTGACCGCTCGAAATAAAAGCGATGCCTGTTGAATGGGAAGTGGAGCTTTGAGCTTCGCCGTGAAGGTGATCGATTTTCCAAAGTCCACCACGGCCTGGGGCGACTCCACGACGATTCCTCCCTGGCCGGAAACTGGTTCGGCTTTCAGAAGCAGGGTCGCCACGAGAAGCGTGACTGTGATGATTTTCAAACTCCAATGGCGTGTGGGAGACATGGCATTACCTCGATAAATAGACGATCAACGGTGTAAGAGTCAACGGGCTGAAGATCGTGCCAAGAAAAACAATCGCTGTGACCAGGGACGGCTCCAATTTATATTCAGTAGCCACAACCGTTGTGGCTACCGCGGCAGGCATGGCGGCCTCGATCACGGTGCCTTGTCGGGTATGGCCGCTTAATCCAAGCAGCTCTGCGATCAACAGTCCAACCAATGGACCTGCCAACAGTTTAATGGAGACGCCCAAACCAAGCGCGCGCCAGCTATGTGACCATTCGATCTTGCTCAATTCGAGGCCAAGCAAAATGATCATGGCAGGAATGGCTCCATTGGCGGCGATCTCGATGGTGCGTGCCAGCGGCAGCGGAATGGCCGTTCCTGTTCCTTTGATGATCAGCGCCACCAGAACCGCATAGACAATCGGCAATCGGAATACTCCCAGTATAGCGGATTTCAAATCCAAATGTCCAAGTGAGGCGATGATCACTCCGGCGGTATTAAACAGAATTGTGGTGGTGACATAAAAAATGGAAGCCACAGCCAGAGCCTCATCGCCAAATGCGAATTTGACCAGCGGCAAACCATAATTGCCTGTGTTGCCAAATGCAACTGTAAGAATGATCGCAAGCAGGTGTGTGCGTTCGAGCCGAAACAATTTTCCCAGAAAAAAGGCTGCCAGACCCATCACCAGGATCACCGTGGCGGTGTATGCAATGGTGGTTAGCGCCTGTTTCAGATTCAACTGGCTGGTGATCATTAAATTGAAGACCAAAAGTGGGCTAAAAATGTAGAAGACCATCCGCCCAATGGTGCGCGAATCGACGGTGAGGGCCTTGCCAAGGACATATCCTGCGGCGGCGATGAGCAAAATCGGCAGGAGATTATTGGCAAAGGTGTTGATGAGTTCGGTGAAGGACATGATGGCAAAATTATAACCCCCGTAAACATCGCAGGGGCGGGGTTACCCCGCCCCTACAGATCATAATGTTATCAATTCCGGCTGTTTAAGCAAATTTGCCTGCATCGACCACGGCCCGGTCCACGTGACCTGAACAGGCAGGAGTTTGCCGCGCAGGTCTTCTTCACTTTCCACAAAGACCAGCTTGTTGGTGGGGGTGCGTCCGCGCCAGCGGTTCTTAACCTTATCCTCGAACAGCACTTCAACGGTTTCGCCGAGATATTTCTGGTTGATCTCTGCGACAATTTGTTCCTGCAAATCTTCCAACATGCGGAAGCGGCGCATCTTCTCTTCGTTGCTCACATCGTCCACCATGCGGCGCGTGGCAACGGTGCCTTCACGGACGGAGTATCGGGCCAGATGGGCTACATCCAGCCTCAGGTCCGAGAGGACGCGGTAGGTTTCCATGAACTGTTCCTCGGTTTCGCCGGGGAAGCCCACAATAATGTCGGTTGCAATGGAGCAATTTGGAATCCGGTTGCGGATCTTTGCCACTAAATCGCGGAATTGCTGTTGGGTGTATCCGCGCTTCATATTCTCAAGGACTTGATCATCTCCAGCCTGAATGGGCAATTCGATGTGCGGCATGACGCGCGGCAGCTCTGCAATCGCTTCGATCAGATCATCGTCGAAATAATTCGGGTGCGAGGTCAGGAAGCGGATACGTTCGATGCCTTCCACATCATGGATGATGCGCAATAAAGCCGCGAGATTGGGCCCGCGCGTGCCCGTCAGGGTATCGGGGATGTCCTTGCCGTAGCGGTCCACGATCTGACCGAGCAGGGTAATCTCCTTCACGCCCTGCTTTGCCAGCGAACGTATTTCACCGACAATGTCACCGACTGGGCGCGAGCGTTCCACACCACGCTTGTAGGGGATGATGCAGAAGGTGCAGGCATGTGAACATCCATACACGATCGGCACATGCACACTAATGGTTTTGCCTTGCTCTGCAATTGGCAGTTTAAGTTCTTCATCCATCATCAGGAAACGACGCGTGGTTTCGGCATCTTCCTGCGAACGGATCTCGCCTTGAGTAAGATGCGAGATCAATGGAGCCGGGTCCGAGGGCGGGGAGAAGACATCTACGTACGGAAGTTTCGCCTTCAATTTTTCCGCGCCGCGCACACCCACCAGACAGCCCATCAGATTGATGGTGAGGTTGGGATTCTTATCTTTCAACTTTTTAAACGAACTGACACGTCCCAACGCCTTATCTTCTGCAGATTGGCGCACGACACAGGTATTCAAAACGATAACATCGGCTTCTTCGGGGTTTTCAGTAAGGGAATAGCCGAGGTGCTCCAACGACGAGCCCACCCGTTGGGAATCGGCGACGTTCATTTGGCAGCCTTCGGTCCAGATATGATATTTCATGCGTACTCCTAAACAGGCGCAAATTATACCAAGTGAATCCTTGAGATCTGTGTATATCATGCCCGCACTGGGTATACTTGGTTTATGGATTTCAAAACCCATTCTTTGAAAGATGAGCGCGTCCTGCACATTCTTCAGGCGGCATTTGATGCGGTCGAACCTGGCGGTGTAGTTAAACATTTTTTGCGTGAGTACCCCCTGCCCGCTGCTAAGCGTACCTTCGTCTTTGGATTGGGAAAAGCTGCCTGTGCAATGGCGAACGGCTTGAGCGAACTTCCCAACCTGACGCGAACCCTCATCATTACCAAACACGCTTCGCGGCTGGACCTCGGGCCTGCTGCCATTATAGAAGGGGATCATCCCGTCCCAGGCCAAAACAGCCTCGCCGCAGGACGTGCCGCGCTGGATTTTGTCTCCCACCTCACGCCAGATGACCTGCTTTTATGCCTTATCTCCGGCGGCGGCTCGGCCTTGATGACCGCTCCCGTCATTCCATTAGCTGAACTACAGGCGCTCACATCCCAATTGCTGGCGAATGGCTCGCGGATCGACCAGATCAACACCGTACGCCGTCACCTCGACCTGCTCAAAGGCGGCGGATTGGCAAAAGCCGCGAATGGTGCAAAGATAATCAGCCTGATCCTTTCAGATGTGGTGAATGATTCTCTGGAAACCATTGCCTCTGGTCCCACTGCACCTGACCCAACTAAAATAGAAGATGCCATTCATGTTGCTGGCGAAATCCTTCCATTTCGAGAAACATTAAAACCAGATGACCCCATCTTTGCTAATGTCCAAAATCACATCATAGCCAGTAACGACATTGCTTTGAATGCAGCAAAACGAAAGGCTGAGATGGAGGGTTTTTCTACAGATGTTTTATATTCCGGGTTGCAAGGGGAGGCGCGGGAGATTGGATTGCATCTTGCCGAAAAATTAAAGGAAGCGGATAAAAAATATACGAGACCATTTTGTCTGTTAGCGGGCGGCGAAATGACAGTGACCATTAAAGGGAATGGCAAGGGGGGGCGAAACCAGGAACTTGTCCTTGGCGCGGTCGAGGCGCTTCGTGGAATGAAGGATGTGCTGTTTATTTCCATTGCCACCGATGGAGAGGATGGCCCCACCGATGCGGCAGGTGCTGTGGCAACGGGTGAATCTGCTCAACGGGCAGAAAAGCTTGGAATGAGCGCCGCCAGCCATCAGTTAAGAAATGATGCGTATGGCTTCTTCGATCCTTTAGGGGATTTAATTAAGTCTGGTCCAAGCGGAACCAATGTCAACGATTTGATGATGTTGTTTGCACTATAACAAAGAGAGGACGAAGTTCCAGACTTCATCCTCTCTTTGTTATTTATTTTTTTTCAACTCATCATATTTGCGTCGTACTTCACGGATGTCTTCCCACATCAATGATTTTGGCGAGCCAGGTTCGCGTGATTGATTGCGCAGGAGGTAGGAAGGATGGAAGATGGGCATCAGCCAACGACCGTCCAGCTCTGTCCACTTGCCACGTAAAGAGGTAATTCCGGTTTTTTGCAATACAGCCTGGCAGGCGACGTTTCCAGTTAATAAGATCACCAGTGGGTCGATCAAACGTATGATCTCAAAAACGAATGGACGATAGTACTCGATCTCTTTATCATTGGGCTTGCGAAAGTTTGCGCCATTCTCGCCGGGCGGCATTCGAAAAACTGAATTGGTGATGTAAATGTCGGTTTCAGGGTCGAAGTCTGCGGCCTGCAGGATCTTGTCTAGCAGCTGTCCGGCAGGGCCGACAAATGGCTTGCCTTTGATGTTTTCCTGCGGACCTGGTGCTTCACCAATGAGCAATAGTTTTGCTTGGGGATTTCCACGGCTGATGACAATATTCGTACCTGCATTTGCCAGCGGGTCATCTTTTAGACCACGGATCGCCTGAAGGACTTCATCTAACGAGGAATATTGCGTGGAAGAATTGGACAGGTCGAGTTTGGACATTTTCAGTTTCCTTCGGTATGGAATTTGATCCTATCAAACTGAATTTTACTGTATTACAAATCGAACGCCAGAAAAAAGAGGCCGTCCATTTGGACGGCCTTGAATGAAAATCGTAATTAAGTTTATGGTGTTGGCAAGGGGAAGTTGAATGTGCGCTGGACAAGTACTGCCATTTCTGCGCGGGTGATGGCATTTTCAGGGCAGAATGCGCCACCTCCACATCCGCTGGAAATGCCAAGTTTTTTGAGCTCTTCTGTCCACGAGGCAGCCCAATGGGTAAGAGGAACATCAAGCCATGCAGTGCCGGTTGGTGCTGGTGGGACATGGGTGCGGCCAAATTTTCCTCTCATTAACATCACAGCCATTTGTGCGCGGGTTATGCTGTCATTGGGACAATAAGTGGTTGTTGTACATCCATTGGTGATGCCATCTGACTTGAGAATTTCGATCCAGTAGCGGGCAAAATGCGTGGAGGTATCGGTGAATGTTAATGACGGTGCGCCAGGAGTATAGGAACTTCCACGAACACTTCTTTCGATGTAGATTGACATTTCACCACGGGTCATGCTGGAATTTGGACAATATGTAAGAGGGGAAGCCAGACAGCCGCCAGTAATTCCTGCCGCCCAAATGGATTGAATATGGTCGATCGCCCAAAAACCAACATTAACATCTGCAAAAGGTGTGACAACAGTAGCATTTACAGGGGCAGTTCCCTGGGCGGTGGTGGCTCCAGTCGCACTGATGTTATAGGCTGTAGCTGCCAGAACGTGACTGACGCCAATCTTCTTTAATTTATCAACCCTGGTTGTAACAGTGAAGGCTCCATTTGCGGAAATATTTCCCAGGTTGCAGGTTACGGTATTTGCGGCGGAACTACATGTACTGCCTGAACTGGAGATATACGTAGTATGGGAAGGCAGACTGAAGGTTACTTTGGCGTTGTTGGCAATCGCGCTGGTGGTGTAATTAAAATTATATGTATATAAATCACCAGGTTTGACCGTGGCCGGCCCTGTGGCGGTCACAGAAAGGGTGGGGACTACTGCGATAATATTTGTGTATACGGTTGGGCCACCTATGGTTGGGAAGCCGGCTGCTGCAATTGTATAATCTCCATGAGCAATGGTACTGCCTATGGCTGCTCCTAAACTGACTGTACCACTCACTGTGAAGCTGCCTGAAGCGCCGCTGGCTACACCAGTAAAGTTACACGTTACTGGCGAAAGCCCTGAACAATGAGCGGCATCGCCTAATGAAGTGAAAGTAACATTTGCGGGGGGAGATATGACGATGGTTGGGTTGATTGAGCTTGCTGCTCCATTGTGATAGGTATAGGTATAAGTAATTGGCCCGCCAGGATAATCAGTAGCTGGCCCGCTAGCCTTGATGGTAGGCCCTGCAATATTACCGCTGCCGTCTGTGATCTCATCCACATATACATAACCTGGGTGGCCACCGAGGGAACATCCGGCAGCGGTGATGATCAATGTGATCTGGTCGCCTGCATTTACAGGATGGGCAGCACTGGCGGCAAGGTCTATATAGGTCCAATCCAGATACATCCAATATTCGTCCGTTTTCCCATCGTCAGTAAATTGAGCTCCTTGTTGCCAGTTCTTTCCGGGCTCGCCAACATAAGATGAAAAATCGAATACTACATCATTGCCATTGCTGGTGTTAATGGCTTGAATACGAAAATAGGGTTTCTCTTCGTCGGTATGAGGAGTGTTGCTGGGTCCCGGCTGTGCCATGACTGCCGAGTAAGCAAATCGGATATGTGCAAGGTTATCTACAGGTGATAAGACTGCCGTAACGTTTTGTGTAATCGTGTTTCCATTTTTACCATATCCCTTCGCGAAATCGGATAGCTCGCTATTAACTTTAGCTGAATAATGCCCGTAGGCAGGAAACTTGACGATATTGTTTGTGCGTGGGTCAGACAGGCTTAACGCTGGAACAGCAGCCCCGCCAACAACAGAGGAAAGGTCGGAGCCACCCCCGCCATGCGCCGCATTATAGCCGTTATTAATGAAGGCCGATTTTGTCCAGCCGGTGAAATCGCCGGTCTCAAAATTACCATTGTTCACCACTGCATATACAATGGAAAAGATGAGCAATGCCCCCAGAGTTGCCATTAGGATGGCAGAAGTAAATTTTTTCATAACGGCTCCTTTTTGATTTGGGTAGTCTGAAAAATGGATTTATTCACGCATCGTATTTTTAAATAGATTTTTGAAATATAAGACATTTTACACTATATTACAATTTCATCGCGGAGTTTTCAATAGCTAACAGCAAGTAAAGTTGGGCGGATAATTGGTTCCTCACAGAACGCCGCCAGGAGATCCCCACACTGGGTAGGGCGGATCGAGCCCATACCAACTGCTTCCCTTTTATAAAAACGGTAAAACCGATTAAATTAAACCATAGGCGTTGAAGATTCCCTCATAGGCTTGCCTGCAATCGGAAATGGCCTTTTCCCGCCAGCGGTTTTCCGAGGGCAGAAATAGTTCTTCATATGCCGCACAGATTTGCGCCTTGGCTTGAGGGCTGTTCGTGCCATGATGACGGAGTTGATTCTCCAGTATGGTGACATGTAAACTGCGTATAAGAGCAGGCAGAGCATCTCCGTAGGTACCGAATTCGAATCCGCAGGCAAAGACATTCTTTTCGGAGAATCCGGCGTCGCGCAGACGGTAGACGTATTCGCCCATGTCGCCGTTGATGGCATAGAATTCGTTTGCATCTATTTTCTGTACCAGCGGATATTGGAACTTCCGCCTCACCTCCGACGAGGGAGTTGGATCGAGCGGTGGGACAATGATCGTCATCTGATAGCGGGGACCGTAACCGGTGTGGTGGTCTACTTGGATGAAGTTCTGATATTCTGCAAGCGCTTTGCGGTAGAGTTCCATCAGAACAATGCTCTCTTCTTGGCCCTCTGTTCCGCCGTAGTAAATTCCCTGTGAATGGCGGTGCTGTCCAAGCAGGGATGCTTCCTGTACCTTGGCCCTTCCCGGTGAGACCATGTAACGGATGACATTTACGTAAAATGAAAGCGCTTCTACACCCAAGGTACGGACTGGACGATTGGGGCTGAGAAAATCTTTTAGTAAATCGTATGCCGGGTTGATTTCTGGACTGAAAACCCCATTAAAGACGAAGTTGCGATTGAGGTCAACGTGGTTGGGATTGACGCGCTTATGATGTTTCATACCCCAGGGGTTGATGGTGTGAATGAGTAACAATCCTGTATTTTCAGGGTTGAGGCGCGGGGCGAATTCATCCATGAAGAGTTTCAACATGGCCGAGCCGACATAGCCTTCGATGCCGTGCTCGGCGGTCGAGATTAGGATGAGGTTTTCCTTCCTGCGCGGCTCGGCCCACAGCCAGTCGATGCTTAGGTCGGGGAAGTTCTTAAGTGGATATGTTTCCAGACGGGAGGAAGGCCAGATGGGCCGAAGCAGTTCCACGTCACGCAGGAAGCGGGCGCGGGAGGTTTCATAGGATTCGGGGAAGAGAGAGTCCACAGTGTTAGAAAGGCCCGAAGTTGATAGCGACAGCGATTCCCAAAAAAGCGATGGTGGCGAGGATGACCCATAACCAGAGTTTGGCCGTCCAGCGCAGCCATTTTGGGTAGCTGACGACGGTGAGGCCGAGGCTGATGAGCAGGACAGGGTTGGTGGGGTAAGCCAGGTTGGAGAAGCCATCGCCAAAGATGTAGGCCAGCACGGCGGTTTGACGGGTGACACCGACGAGATCCGCAAGAGGCAGGACGATGGGCATCATCAGGAAGGCTTTGGCCGAGCCGGAGGCGATGAAGAATTCAATGCCGAGGGCAAGCGCATATACCACGAGTGCGGCTGGGAAGGAACCTAATTGTTGGAAGGGTTCGGCTGCGGCATGAAGGATGGTATCGGTCACGCCGCCGCTATCGATGATGTAGCGGATGCTGGCGGCCATGAGGATGAGCGGGACGGAGGGAGCCAGCCCGCCCCAGCCTTCGACCAAGCCCTGCCATACGGTTTTGCCGCCCGCGCCGGAAAGGAAGCCCGCGCCCAGCCCGCCGACGAGGAAAAGAATGCCGACCAGGGGTAGGGAATAATCTGAGATGGCGGGGATGAAGGGAACGGCCAGCATGGTGAGGAAGATGAAGATCAAAAAGATGCCAAAGAAGTTCATGGCGCGGTTTTGTTTGGGGTCTTCTTGAATAAAGGATGCATCCAGGCTTTGATACTTCTCGCGTTCAGCATTGTCTTCTTTATGAACCAGGGAGGCGCTGGGGTCTTTATCGATCTTGCGGGCATAGGCGGAGAGAAAGGCCATGAAGATCAAATAGATAACGATAAAGATGAGGATGCGCAGCCATGCGCCGGAAAAGAGCGGCAGGCCGGCCAGTTGTTGTGCCACGCCCAACGTGTATGGGTTGGAGATGGCGGCGGAGAAGCCCATATTGGTGGCGAGGATGGACATGCCCAAACCCACCAGCGCATCCCAGCCGAGGGAATAGGAAAGCGCGATCATGACGGGCACGAGCAAGACGACTTCTTCAAAGGTTCCCAGGGTTGCGCCGAGGAACATGAAAGCCAGTGAGACCATCCACAGCAGGGTGTATTTTTGTCCGCTGAAACGGCGCACGATGCGCCCAATGAAGGCGCGCAGGGTGCCGGTCTTGTCCATGACGGCGAAGGCGCCGCCTGCAAAGAACAAGACCACGATGATGACGATGACGGTCAGCCCGCTGTCACTGCCGAGGACTTCGAGTGGGGCAACGAACCAGCGCCAGATGGGATAATCCGGACGCTCGGTAAACTGGAATGAGGCTGGGTCTATGGTTTCGCGCCCATCCACTTCGATACGGGCGTATTGACCTGCAGGAACAACAAGGGTGAGAATCCCTGCAACCATCATGAGGACAAATAAAATAACGAGCGACTGAATGAACGCTCGTTTTCCGATCTGTGCGCCTGCTTTTTGTTCCATGGGAGGCTCCTGATGTGGGATGTATTGACAAACTTTACCATGAATTATGTTGAAAGATTGTTAAGAACCAACAGATTTTCGACAGTCGATCAAAATGATTTCACTTCCCGGAAAATTTGCGATAAACTTTAAGAGCCATGCAATTTTCCCGCATCCTTCGAACAAAACTGATCCCCCCGCCGCGTAACACCCGTATCCTGCCTCGGCCGCGTGTCAACGAAATGTTGAAGCAGGCGTTGGAATACCGCCTTACCATTTTGCAGGCTGAGGCAGGCTATGGCAAAAGTACGGCTTTAGCTGAATTTACTGGGGAGCATCAGCCTGTTATCTGGTACCAGGCAAATGACGAAGATAATGACCCGCTGGTGTTTCTCCTTCAATTGAGCCATGCACTTCAATATACTTTTCCCCAGTTCGTGAACCTTCCCACAGCATACCTTGAAACCTGGGATGGGACACAAGGACCGCTTCCCTGGCGCGGCGTTTTGGATGGGATCATCAATGCAATTACAGATGCATCCATACCACCGACTCTGCTCATCCTTGATGATGCCCATTTGCTTACCGAAAGTGGCGAACTCCCTCATATTTTGGATAGATTCATTGCTCTGGCTCCAGTCAAATTCCACATCCTTCTTGCCGGACGCCCCACCATTTCATTACCCGGACTCACACGCTGGCGTGCAAAAGGAGAGGCCCTCATCCTGGATCAATCGGCATTGACTTTCACAAAAAACGAGATTGGCTCCCTGTTTAGTACCCGTTACGGGCTTGAACTCACCAGTGAAGAACTCGACTCTCTTCTGGAGTATACAGAAGGCTGGGCCATCGGGTTGCAACTCATCTGGCAAAGCATTCGGTCACAATCGCCGCTTACATTGGAATTTCCGTTTCGCTGGCAAACGGATTCACTCGAAACCCTTTTTGATATGCTTGCGCATGAGGTCTTCGAACGTCAACAGGCGGATGTGCGCGAGTTTCTACTTGTTACCGCCGTATTGCGCGATCTTAATCCCGAGGTGTGTGATGCCTTGTATCCTGACGGCGACTCAATTTCCATGCTGGCTTATTTGCGACGACAGGATCTTTTTGTGGCTGAAACCGCGGCAAGTACGCTTCGGTATCATCATATCTTTCATAATTTTTTACGCCAACAGTCACCGGTCGAGACGCGTACAAAATGGCATTTAAATGCCGCCCAATATTTTATTGCACACCATAACCCAGAGGATGCCATCTATCATTTGATCGAAGCCAAAGCCTGGGAGGATGTGGCCGACCTGCTCGACACCTACGCCGCCACGCTTCTTTCCACGGGACGGCTGGATACGCTTGCGAGTTACATTGACTCACTCCCCAGCCTTTCACTGCACCAACACCCCACTTTGATGTTCACCCTGGGTGAATTGGCGCGTATGCACAGCCGCTTCGACGAAGCTCAGGGTTGGTACAAACAAGCCGAAGTCACCTGGCGCTCCCGCGGACAGCAGGACGGCATCGCTCGTGCCCTGCGTGGACAAGCCCGCGTATACCTCGATACGGTCAACCCATCTCAAGCCGAAAAACTGCTCGAAGAAGCCATTCGCCTCAGCGATGGCTTTGAAGATCGCGAGGCGCAAGTCAGGTTGTTCGAACTGCTTTCAGAAAACAAGCTCAACTCCGGCCATGTCGAAGAGGCGGAACGTCTGCGCCAGCGCGCTGAAGACCTTCGTGCTGAAGGACCATCCAACGACCAGTTATGGTTCCGCGTCTTATTGCGAACAGGCCGCCTCGAAGAAGCCCGCAAAGGACTCGAAGAACTTGCCGAAGCCGAGAACCGTGAACCGGTTCAAACGCCACGCGCGCACCGCGAGACGAAATTATTGCTCTCCCTCATCTATTCGTTAATGGGCATGAGCAAACACGCGTATCAGTCTGCATTGGAAGGGACCCAACGCGGTGATAAATTGAAATCACCTTATGTCACTGCTGTTGGGCATATGCGTCAGGGACATGCCCTCAACCTCATTCGCTCTGCCGATGAGGATAATTTTGCGCGCGCCACCTCTGCCTTTGAAACCACGATCTCCATCGGCAAAACTCTTGAAGTTCCCCGCCTTTCGGTCGAAGCGAATTGGGGCTTGTGCCGCGCGTACGGTTATCGCGGCGACCTGCAACGCGCACAAAGGCATGCCCAGGAAGCCATCGATATTGCCGTCGAAGCGGGTGATGAATGGGTTGCCTCACTCACTCGCCTTTCGATGGGAGCCAGTTTAATGCTGGCGGCTCGTTACGAAGCTGCCGAACTTTGGTTGAATCGGGCGGTGCGCGGCTTTGAAGAATGCAGCGACTCATTTGGCCGCAGTGCGGCGAGTTTGTGGCTGGCATATGGTCACTTCAAACAAAGGAAATTTGACCTTGTTGCACAAACCCTGCCTGATGTGCTTTCGGTTTGTCAGCAAAATGGCTATTCCTTTTTATTCACCCGCCCCACTTTGCTGGGTCCGGTCGATGAGCGCATGTTCATGCCGCTGGTATTACATGCCCGTCAACTGGGCTGGGAGAGCGGCTATATTGACCGTCTGCTCGATACGCTTGGCCTGCGCGAGGTGAGATTCCACCCCGGGTTTCGACTCAGCATCGAAACGCTGGGCAACTTCCAGGTTAAGAGGGGAGGCGAGGTCATTCCGCCAAACGGCTGGCGGCGTGAAAAATCGCGGCAGTTGTTCCAGTTGCTTTTTACCTATCGCAAATCCCCGCTTGACCGCGACCAGATCTGTGAGCACCTCTGGCCAGAAGCCGACCCAGCCACCGCCCAGCGAAATTTCAAGATCACCTTGAACACACTCTATCAAGTGCTCGAACCGGACCGAGATGCAGGCAGCGACTCGGCTTTTATCGTGCGCGACGGGACAACCTACACCCTGCGCCTCCACGCCGACCTGTGGCTTGATTCTGACCATTTCACCCGCCTTACCCGTGAGGGGCTCAAACCTACCGAAAAATCGATGGCGCTTTTGGAGGAGGCGGTCAAACTCTACCGTGGCGATTATTTACCCGACTCGTTGTATGAATCTTGGTCTGCTGAGGAACGTGAACGGCTTGCCAGCCTCTTTCTCGAAGCTGCCGATAAATTGTGCGAGTTGTACCTGACCCATCAGCGATTTAATGAAGCCATTGATCTTAGTCAACGCATCTTAACCAAGGATAATTGTTGGGAACGCGCCTACCGCCATTTGATGCAGGCCTATAATGCGTTGGGTGACCGTGGCCAACTTGCCCGTACCTACCAACGTTGCCAGCAAACTCTCAAAACCGAACTGGATGTCCTGCCTTCGCAAGAGACCCAGGAT
>DAOQPR010000019.1:0-1420 GCA_035333265.1 Anaerolineales bacterium | reverse complement strand
TGGGGGATTTTTGTACACATTTAGAAGCCTTTTCTCATGCAGGGTCATTTTCATATTAACTGTCTTCTGCTGAAGGTCACCCATCCTTGTAACCCTACGGTTACCTGCGCCTGTTATTGTGTCTGCAATGGAAGCTGCTCCTCTGCCTCAAATTTCTTCCTTTATTATCCGTTTTGTGATGGATGAAACCTCAGCCCACTTGAAGGCATATCATGGCACAATTCGTCATATTCAAACGGCAGAAGAGATCAATTTTCACGAATGGCATGAAGCGACCGAATTCATGTTTCGGTTTGTCCCATTGGATGAACTGCAACCTCCAGATCTCGCTGATTCGGCTCCCGATCTTTGATCTTCAATAACTACTCTCTCATACCGGAAGGTTCCATGCGCAACGTACAAATCCTCAGCACAGGCAGTTATGTTCCAGAACGAATCGTCACCAATGCCGAAGTGGACGCCATGATGGGCGAATCGACCAGCGAATGGCTGGAAGCCAATGTGGGTATTAAAGAACGCCGTTGGATGGCTCCTGATCAAGTCACCTCTGACCTGATTGTCGAAGCCTCAAAAAAGGCACTTGAACGTGCTGGTATTACCGCCGCCGACCTCGACCTCATCATCGTCTCCACCGACACGCCTGATTATCTTTCGCCTAGTACATCCATCGTCGTGCAGAACAAACTCGGCGCAGAAAAAGCGGGATGCTACGACATCAACTCTGCTTGCGCAGGTTGGGTCACGGCACTCGATCAGGGTGCAAAATATCTGCTGACCGAACCGCAGATGAAATATGTCCTCGTGGCTGGCGGATACGGCATGAGTCGCTTTCTCGATATCAAAGATAAGAAGACTGCCAATCTATTTGCCGATGGCGCAGGCGCAGTGGTTTTGGGTGTTGGCGAAGAACAAGGTTTCCTCGGCTCGAACTTGCTGGCGGTTGGTTCCTTTCACGATGCGCTGGGAATTTACACCGGCGGAACGTACCGTCCATGCACGCCGGAAAACATGGCGCAATTCGGTGGACCGAAAGTGGAGTTCGTCAAGAAATTTCCAAAGACCTTCAACACCGAATACTGGCCCAAACTCATGCAAGGCGCGCTCGACAAAGCCGGTCTGAAATTCGATGATGTCAGCCATTACTATTTCACGCAACTCAATCTCCGCACCATTGAATTCATGATGGACTTGCTCAAACAGCCGCTCGAAAAGGCGCACTGGGTCATGGACAAGTGGGGCTACACCGGCTCTCCCTGCGTGGTGATGGCGCTCGATGACTCGATTGCCCAAGGCAAGGGGCCCAAGCCCGGTGATGTGATCCTCTTCTGTGCCAGTGGCGGCGGAATTACGATGGCGTCGTCGGTTTGGAAGTGGACAAAATAGTGGGTAGTTGTCAGTGGGCAGTGGGAAGTGGATAGTG
>DAOQPR010000018.1:0-16867 GCA_035333265.1 Anaerolineales bacterium | reverse complement strand
CGGAGTTACCCTGGTGAACCGAAGCCACCGAGCGGATGAGCTCCATGATGATAACGGTCTTACCGGTTCCAGCGCCGCCGAAGATACCGGTCTTACCACCCTTGGTGAAGGGAGCGATCAGGTCGATGACTTTGATACCAGTTTCGAAGACTTCCACACGGGTGGACTGTTCTTCGAAAGCAGGCGCAGAGCGGTGAATGGGATACTTGGCTGATGCCTGAACATCGCCTTTACGATCAATGGCGTTACCCAGTACGTTGAATATACGACCAAGGGTCGCGGGGCCAACTGGGACCATGATCGGAGAACCTGTTGACTGCGCCGGGAGTCCACGTTGTAAGCCATCGGTGGTATCCATTGCTACTGTGCGGACCCAATTGCCGCCAAGGTGTTTCTGAACTTCAAGAACAAGCGGTTCTTTTTCAGAGCGCACAACTTCGATCGCTTCGAAAAGATCGGGGATGTCTCCATTGGGGAATTCAACATCCACCACACCGCCTAAGATTTGTACGACACGGCCGTTTGCCATGGTTTCCTCCAGTTATTTCGCGGCAAGCGCTTCAGCGCCGCCGACAATATCCAAAATATCGTTTGTGATCGTCTGTTGACGAACTTTGTTATAGACCAATTGCAACGCGCTGACAAGTTCCTTGGCGTTATCGGTCGCATTGCGCATCGCAACCATGCGGGCGGCATGTTCACTAGCCAGCGATTCGAGAATTGCCTGATAGACCTGCAAAGCGGTAAAACGGGGGATGATCTCATCCAGGATCTCGCACTGGCCAGGTTCATATTCATAGGCCGCAGCAGGACCGGTGGGTGCCTTATGCCCAAAATCCTGCACAAGTCCTTCGCTATCGAGTTCAAGTGGAAGGAGTTTCTTTACTGTGGCGATCTGCCTGCCCATATTGACAAAGTCGGTGTAAACAAGGAAGACTTCATCGACATTGCCCTTGCTATATTCATCAACAGCCAGGCGGCCAATGGCAGACACATCTGTAAAAGATGGGGCGGCAGGAAGATTGCTGAATTCTGCAATCACATCCTTGCGGCGGCGGTACAGCAGGTCTCTGCCTTTGCGCCCTACCGCAATGTATTTGACGGGAATGGAGTATCGGTCGAATTTTTGAGCCGTATAACGGATCACATTGGAGTTATATGCGCCCGCCAGACCACGATCACCAGTGATGACAATGGCCAGGGCATTCTTCATGCTGGAGCGCTTGACCAAAAGCGGATGTAAAGAGTCACGTCCCGGTTGTTCGGCGACATGCCGCAATACCTGCCACGCTTTTGTTGCATAGGAACGTGTTGCCATCACCGCATTGATCGCTTTGCGAACTTTGCTGGCGCTGACCGTTTCCAATGCACGAGTAACCTGTGAAATGTTCTTTACGCTCTTAATTCGGAGCCGCATTTCACGAGCTGAAGCCATAAGTTAGTCCTTTATTCCTTAGTCTAGTAGTTGGATAGTCGGGTTGTCTTTGGCCGAATAGTCTTTGACTATTTGACCATGAGACCATCTGACTATTCGACTAACTTACCCAGCCCGCACGGAAGCCATCAAGGGCTTTCGTCAATGCGACACGAGTATCGTCGGAGATGGTCTTCTTCGCCGCGATGTCTTTTCCAATTTCAGGGTAGGAAGTTTCCATGTAGCGAATCAGGTCATGCTGCCATTGCGCCATCTTGTCGAGCGCAACACCGTCAGCATAGCCGTTGGTTCCGGCGAAGATCACAATGACCTGATACTCGAATTCCATCGGCTGGTATTGCGGCTGCTTGAGAATTTCCTGCATGCGCTGACCACGTCCCAATTGTTGCTGGGTGGATTTATCGAGGTCCGACGCCATGAGCGCGAACGCCGCCAACTCGCGGTAGGCAGCCATGTCAAGGCGCAAGCGGCCTGCGACCTGCTTCATCGCTTTAGTTTGAGCATCACCACCCACGCGGGAAACGGAGATACCCACGTTCACCGCCGGGCGGATACCGGCATTGAAGAGGTTGCTTTCGAGGTAGATCTGACCATCTGTGATGGAAATAACGTTTGTGGGGATATAAGCAGACACATCACCAAGCAGGGTTTCAATGATGGGCAACGAAGTGAGCGAACCGCCGGTTCCCTTCACTTTTACGGCTTTGAAGCCATCACCCATCGCCTTGGCGGCTTCTTCCGCTTCATGCTTGGAAAGCGGGCCGGTGTACACCTTGCCGTCCACGCCGTCTTTGGCATCAGCGAGGTCACCGCTAAAGTCGTTCTTCACAACCACAAATTGATTGGCGAGGCGCGCGGAGCGTTCCAACAAGCGAGAGTGGAGGTAGAACACATCGCCAGGGTAGGCTTCACGTCCAGGAGGGCGGCGGAGAAGCAGGGAAACTTGGCGGTATGCCCAAGCGTGCTTGGAAAGATCATCATAAATAATGAGGGCATCGCGACCGGTTTCCATGAACTCTTCACCGATGGCGGTACCCGCATAAGGAGCAATGTACTGAAGCGCCGCAGATTCATCTGCAGAAGCCATCACGATAATGGTGTGCTCCATCGCGCCATATTTTTCAAGAATACCGAGGGTACGAGCAACAGCGGCTTTCTTTTGACCCACCGCCACATAGATACAAGTAACACCCTTGCCCTTCTGGTTGATGATCGCATCGATCGCAACCGCGGTCTTACCCGTCTGACGGTCACCAATGATCAACTCGCGCTGACCGCGACCGATCGGGATCATTGAGTCGATGGACTTGATACCGGTCTGAACCGGGGTATCCACATCCTGACGTTCCACCACGCCCGGAGCAATGCGTTCAATGGGACGGAAACCGGTCGTTGCAATGGGACCTTTGCCATCGATTGGCTCGCCCAACGCATTGACCACACGTCCGATCATGGCATCACCCACTGGCACAGAAGCGATGCGTCCCGTGCCACGCACGGTCATGCCTTCGACAATGCCTTCGTAATCACCCATCACAATCACACCGACATTATCTTTTTCCAGGTTGAATGCAATACCGATCACCCCATTCGAAAATTGCACCAATTCCTGTGCACGCACTTTCGCAAGACCTTGTATGCGGGCAATACCGTCGCCGGCTTCGACGACAACGCCAAAATCACTGACGTTGATCTCGGGTTTAAATCCTTCAATTTGTTTCTGCAAATCACTGGTGATCTGCTTGATCAAGTCTGACATTCGGTAGCCTCCACCAAAAAAATCTTATTACATACAACAACCCGGATAAGGGGCTTATCCGGGTATATTTGTGATGTTTCCCGGCCTTCGTGACCGAAGGCACAAGTGTTGCTAATGATACCTGAAAGACTTGTGATTGTCTAGTTACCAGCTTGAAATACCTTAAGAAATCCTCTTTCCCCTTGCCATCCAGACATCTTATACTATACTACCCCCTGCTTAAAGTCCGATTTTCTGGAGAAAATCAGTAAATGACAACACCTCAGGTAGATAAACCTGTTTCTCGGCTGCTAAAACGGCCCTGGAAAATAGCCGTCCTCGCAAATATTAAAAATGATAATCAGACCAAGCCAGAAGGGGTACCGCCCGACGCTTTTGCCGATTATGACCATATTGAGACGGTGGATGCGCTTCGGGCCGCGCTCGAAACGGATGGCCACACCACAACCTTTATCCACGCCGACAGAGAACTGCCCTACAACCTCCGCAAATTTAAGCCAGATATTTGTTTCAACATCGCCGAAGGCCTGGGTGGTGACGCACGTGAAGCCCAGGTGCCTGCCCTGCTTGAATTATTAAGCATCCCCTACACCGGATCCCGTGTGTTAGCCAATGGTATTTCATTGGATAAGACCTTGACCAAACGCATCTGGCGTGACCGACGCCTGCCCGTGGCTCCCTTTCAGGAATTCACCTTTGGCGACGAGCCCCTGCGCCCCGAATTGAAATTCCCTCTCTTCGTCAAACCTGCCCGCGAAGGCACCGGCATGGGTGTGGATATGAAAGCCATCGTCAACAACGAAGCAGAATTACGAGAGCGTGCGGAATACATCATCAACACCTATCAACAGCCCGCCCTTGTCGAAACTTTTTTACCCGGCCGCGAATTTACCGTGGGCATCCTGGGGCGGATGGACGCCAAGCTATATTCCCGCCACCCAGAGTGGTACGAAAAAGACGGCTTCCACCGCTTCCCCGTTTTGGAATTGGATACAGGCAACACAGAAGGCCCCTGGGTATACACCAACGAAGCCAAATCAAAAGATGTTGGCCCGGAAGGCAACGAAGGATTCTTCTGCCCTGCTAATGTCGACCCGGAACTTGAAAAGAAATTAAAGCACCTTGCATTCCGCGCCCACAACATCCTCAATGTATTGGATGTTTCTCGCACAGACATTCGTTTGGATGAAGAAGGCAATCCTCGTCTGATCGAGATCAATACGCTACCAGGGCTTACCCCCAATTACAGCGACCTCTGCCTGCAAGCCGCCGCCGAAGGCATCAGCCATACCGACCTGGTTTTGGAAATCCTCTATTTGGCAGCCGGACGTTGGGGGATGTTGGAGCCAAGAGAGAGCGAAGAGATAAAAAAGAACGGAAAATAAAAGAGGCCGCGAAATTGATGCTCGCGGCCTCTTTATTCATCCGTTAATCGTCGTCGCCTCCCTCGCCACCCTCTCCTCCTTCAAAACCACCCTTATGGCAAGAGTCACAGTTTGATTCAAACACTGAAGATGGGTGACATTCCCGACAGGATGCCCCACCATGGTGGATTCCATTTCCACCCTCCTCCACCCTCGGCTCAGGATGTGAGAGGGTAAATTCGGCAGGCGACCAAGCATTGATCGTGTGGCAAGACTGGCATTCATTGCCAAATGCACCCGCATGAAAAGCAGGGTCTTGATGGCAACTAATACAGGCTGTGGAAAGCCCTTTATAAGTCCCGTTGGTATGACATTGATTACATTCAACATTGGCATGTCCGCCCATTAACGGGAAGTTGGTGCGGCTGTGGTCGAAATCTGCATCCTCCCAATTGGATGGATTATGGCAGGTCTCACAGTCTGTGCCATTTTCGCCGTTGTGTACATCATCTTGTATATGGCAAGAGTAGCAATCCTGCGGCGCGGACTGTAAGTCGGCTATCGAGCGGGCATCAAGATGGCATTTTGTACAGGGAATATCTCCTGCATGTCCACCTTCGAGCCTGAAGGAATAAACATTGTGATTGAAGTCGTCGAAACGGTCGACTCCATCATGACAGGCAAGGCAATCCTGTCCAAAGGAAAGCAAATGGGCCTGGGCGTAGGCAATGTCCATGTCGCTGTGACAGGTTTGGCACGAGTCGGAGGCGAAGGTGGTGATATCCTCTCCGTGGCAGGTTTCGCATGTGATGGGGGCACCTGACTCCGTTCGTTGATGCTCCCGCAGTGAAAAACCCAGGGTTTCATGCGGAAAGGTGCTTTCGCCCATATCGGTAAGGGAGGCGTTTGCGCCGCGATGTTCCTTGTGACAATCATAGCAGGCTGATGTAGGATTCTTTTGGACAATGGCACCATGCAATTCGGCAACACTTAGCATTTGATCAGCAATATTCGTATGACATTCCAGACAGTGATCCGCCATGACAGCGCGTTCCCACGGCGCGGTGTGACATGCTTTACATTCTTTTATTTCAGCGTGGGATGTGACGCCGCCCATGCTTTCACCAGGCTGGGCATTGAGCGCACCGGAACTGAACATTTGTGAGCCGCTTGCAAAGGCCACGCCGACAAGCAGAAAGATCGTGATGAACGAGGCGATGAACCCGGTTGTGGTCAGACATCCCAAACGATTGGTGTTATTCATGACTGGCCTCTATTTCAAAAAGGTGGCGTAATACAAAGCCGCACCCACGTGGACAAAAGCGGAAATAAAGAGCGCCATGCCGATGGGGATGTGGACCGTATGCCAAAGCGACATTAGTTGCCGCGCGCGTTTCAACGCTTCTTGAGAAAGAGTGCCTTCGATCTCAAGCCCATCCAGTGTGCGCGGAATGCGGGTGTAAATATATCGGCCAATGAATCCGCTGAAGACGATGATGATGGTCAACAAGGTGGTCGCACCAGCCAAGCCGTTGAACTTCCATGAGGTATGAAGCAGGACCATGAACGGACCGACCAACCCGGTAAAGATATGAAATTGCAGCCAGGTAGACATGCGTCCCCAGGCGGCACTGCGCGTCCGCTTTCTTAGGCTGTAAAAGATTTCAGTCATTAACATCAGCAGAAAGCCGATAATTCCCAGCGTATGGCCGACAAATTCACTTGCAGCCGGGATTTCACGATTCAACACGACTACTGCTCCATACCCCATTGTGATCAACACACACACTACGAACGCAAACCAAAGTTCTTTATTCCCACGAAGCATCGTTGCTGCCCTCCCGAGGCAAAAAATGAAATCAGGCGACATGCGCCTGATTTTTCCATCAGCAAGCTGACAGAATTCATGTTATGCAATAGCTACATGATCGGACCAGAATTCCACAAGTACATCGGCGATCTTTGCATCGCGCGCGAGCAAGCGCTCACGTATCGGTGATATATCGATTTGTTTTGAGATGATATTTTGTAAGGGTGTAGAGAGAGTCTGGTCGCCCATCACCACAGCGCCATGCAAGCTCTTCTCGCCGATCACCAGGCGGACATGATTCACATCGAAGCCGCCCTGCGCCACGATGGCATCCGGCAGTTCACGCCAGGTTTCACTGTCACCGCGCGCAATGCCCAGCACATCTTCGTCGCGCCCATGCCCCACAGCACCGATGATGGTGGTGGTCAGCCCGGCCAAACGGGTCACATTGAATGGCGCAGACTTGAGATAGGGTTTGTTCTGCCCAGCCATGTTCAAACCAGCCGCAAATCCCTGTTCACGGGCGGGGTTCCATAAACTATCCAAAACAGAATGCCCTGTTAGCGGGTCGAAGACTTGTGCCACATCGCCTGCCGCAAAAATATCCGGGTCGTTGGTTTGTAAATACTCGTTCACGAGAATGCCGCGTTCCACATCCAACCCGGCGGCGCGCGCCAATTCCATGCGCGGTGAGACTCCGATGGCATATGCCAGCAGGTCACACTTAAGCGATTGTCCATCTTTCAAACGGACTCCGCTCACTTTAGACTTGCCGACAATCTCGGCTATATCGGAGCGATAATGCAGTGTTACGCCTTCGGCTTGCAACCGGGCTTCCACAATGCGCGATTCACCTTCATCGAGCACGTTGCTCCAATAACGGTCGCCGCGCAAAAGATAATGGACATTCATGCCACGCGCAAGCAGGCCCTCGGTTAGCTCAAGAGCAGTGATGCCTCCGCCTACCACAATGGCAGTGCGTCCGCGTTTGGCGAGCTTCGTGATACTGTGAGCGTCGTTGAGATGATCGAGTTTCACCACACCTTGCAGATTCGCGCCGGGAACCGTGAGCGGGACCGCCGAGGCTCCGGTTGCAATGAGCAGCTTGTCATACGTCAGAGGCGTTTTTCCATTCAACAGAACCGATTTTTTTTCGCGGTCGATCTCCGTCACGCGCGTATTCATGAATTTGAAATTCAAGCGCGCATACTCTTCGCGCGTTTTCGGGAAGAGCGCCTTATCATGAAGTTCTCCCGTGAGGAAGTAAGCCAGCCCGGGGCGGGAATAGTAGCCGTGCGGGTCATCCCCTACCATGACGATCTCTGCGCCTCGATCCACACCGCGAATTGCTTCGACCGCCGAGACTCCTGCCACGCCGGTACCGATGATGACATATCTCATGCGCCGCTCCTCATGAACAGGTCGGTACGCTCAAAACGCAACACCCCGCGCGGACAGCGCGCCACGCATTCGCCGCAAGTGAGGCATTCGCTGTGCTTCACCGACTCGCCCCGCCAGGCATGGGCGCGGACATCGATGCCGATGGGACAGTTATAGGAACAAATGCCGCACTGCACACAACGCGTCGGGTCGGGAACGACATGTCCCGCCGAAAGCGCGGTGCGCCGCGTGGCATCGGTTTTAAAGATATTCAAAATGGACAATGCACATCCTCCGATTGAATAGTCGTGGACTTCCACAAAAAGTTACGGCCTGTCCCAAATTCATTCTAAATCGGATAATTCCGCTCAAAAAGTATGTTTTGTTATTGAGAGAGAGTTATGAATGTCCATAATTTTTCCGAATGCTATTAGCTGCGACTGTTTGGATTTGTAGTCATGACAAAGCACAGAATTCGGTAAACAAAAAAATGATTGACAAATATCACTACCCCGTTGGGAAATGTTTGCTAAAATCATCCAATATGCCCCACACACATCCCAATGACCGAGCAACATTAACCTCTTTCGCCTGGGTTTCCATCGGCGCGGCGTTGTTAACGATTGCGCTAAAGACTGCCGCCTATTTCCTGACCGGTTCGGTGGGTTTGCTTTCAGACGCGCTCGAGTCGCTGGTCAATCTGGTCGGCGGGTTAATGGCGCTTGCCATGTTGACCATCGCCGCACGCCCGGCAGATGAAGACCATGCCTATGGTCACAGCAAAGCCGAATATTTCTCAAGCGGTGTGGAGGGGACGTTGATCTTGATCGCTGCGGCGAGCATCATGTTGGCCGCTGTTCCAAGGCTTTTCGATCCGCAACCGCTCGAACAAGCCGGGCTTGGGCTGGGAGTTTCCGCCGCGGCATCGGTAATCAATCTCGTCGCTGCGCTGGTCTTGCTCAAAGCAGGCAAACGCCACAATTCGATCACCCTGGAAGCGAATGCCCATCACCTTCTCACAGACGTTTGGACATCCATAGGCGTTCTTACCGGGGTGGGCATTGTCACCTTCACCGGCTGGCAGATTCTCGACCCAATCGTTGCCTTGCTTGTTGCCGCGAACATCATCTGGGCCGGTGTTGGCATCGTTCGTAAGTCTGTGTTGGGGTTGATGGATACAGCCCTGCCGCAACAGGAACAAGAAACTTTAAAGAAGATTCTGGATATCTATACTCAGGACGGTGTGAAATACCATGCCTTTCGCACGCGCCAATCCGGCGCGCGCAGATTTGTTTCCCTGCACGTGCTCGTGCCAGATGGCTGGACCGTATTGCAAGGGCATCAACTGCTGGAAAAGATCGAAGCTGATCTTCGCAATGCCATTCCCGCCCTTACCGTATTCACCCACCTTGAACCGCTTGGCGACCCAAGTTCATGGCAAGATACTTCACTGGATCGTTCGGATATGTGAATAAAAAACAGGGCTGTCTCACGACAGCCCTGTTCATTATGCAAAACCGTATCAGCTAGGCGACAGGGGTCACGTTCGCGGCTTGCAATCCCTTCGGGCCTTCTTCAATGGAAAACTCAACTTGCTGGTTGGCTTCCAACTTACGATAGCCGTCCATTTGAATGGCGGAGAAATGAACAAACACATCTTCGCCACCATCGCGCCCAATAAAGCCATAGCCCTTGGTCGCATTGAACCACTTGACGGTTCCAACAATACGTTCAGACATCTTTACTACTCCTGCTGGAAAAAAATTATGCCCGTCCACCTTAGCGCTTTCACAGGCGGGCCGGGCACGCGCAGGCAAGATTATCATGCCTGAAATGGAGTGTCAAGATTTGATTATGGATTGATTAACAAACCTGAACAACATTAACCCGCTTTAGAGAATCCCCGGAATCAGCATGGCTGTTTTGCGCCTGTACTCCGCATATGCCTCGCCAAAATCGCGCAGGAGTTTGCGCTCCTCAAAGTACGCACCGATGACAAAATAGAGGGTAACGCCAATATTGAAAACGAACGTATTCAAACTCATGGATGGATTCAGCCAAAGGAAAAGCAGGCTGAACAGATACAACGGATGCCGTACCAAAGTATACAAACCCCGCGTCACGAGCGGACCTGTTCCCTGCTCCTCGACAAAAAGCTGTTTCAACCCGATAAAGGAAAGCGTATCTGTTTGCAGAACGGCGACCATAAGAAGCAACGCTGAAAGCGCCTGCCCGCCCAGCATGAGCCAACTCCACGGCGGTGAGACTTGATACAGCGGAGTATCTTCGAGAATGACCAGCAGATACAGGATCGGTGCAAAACTGATGACCGAAAAAATGTTGTAACCCAGCCGATACAGGCGCATTCCGCCTGAACCAAGAAAGCCTTTGGACATATCCTTGGCGAAATGCGAGGCTAGGATGGAATGAACCAGCCCCCACAGGGCAAGCGAAAGAAGAATGATGAAGGTATTCATGTCGTTTAGATGCGGCAAGGTTGGTTTTGATTACATTCAAAAAGGCACTGAAAAACAAAAAGCGGATGGCTCTCACCATCCGCTTTACCAATCTACCAATTTTCCAACCCACCTACTCACTCCCCGCCAAAGGCCGCCAATTCCATCGTCTCACCGCCCGCCTGGATGGTGTAATACGGCATCCACGCCACACCAAAGATGTTGACGTACACATCGGTCTTCTTGGGGTTGACCGTCACTTCGGTAATATCACTCACGGCGCGGCCCCATTTGTCGCTGATGTCGCGCACCATCGTCTCGCGTTCGCGCATCAGATCGTTCAAGTCCTTGCTCAATTGCGCGATGGCTTCTTGCGATTCCTGCACTTCGGCTTTTGCATTTTGTGCCAGGCGGTGCTTGGTGAATTGGGTGGTGACGCTCTTCTTGCGCGTCAGCCCAAACATGCTCGCGCCCAACTCCAGCAGGTTCGCACCGGATTCGATATTACGATTTTGCAGTTCGGCTTCATCCTCGCGCAGTTCGCGTTCTTCGCGGCCTAATTTATCCTGCAGGGTTTTGATCTTCTTTTCAATGGCCGCGGTCTTCTTCGCGATCTCCATATCGCGGGCTTCACGGGCGGCATCAGCACAGGTCTTCATAAAATCAGCCTGGCTGGTATCGGGTCCGGCAAAAAGCTTGAGGGTTGTATTCGCACGCGCCGTCACCGCTGAATTCCGAAAGACCCAGTCGGTGAAATCTTTTTGCAGGGCGGTCATCAATTTTGCATCGTTCAAAGGCGCTCCGATGGAGCCATATTTAGAAGAAGGTGCAGGTCCGCCTTCGAGTTTGTCGAGCGAGGGCCCGGCATAGGGGAATTCCTCCCAGCGGACAATGCCGCGTCTATCAAGGCTGGGGACGATGGCAGTTCGGGTGGTCTCTGTATCCACGCCATATTTGCGATCCAATATGCGCACCTGGGCAGAGGCTAACAAAACCGGTTTATACACCACACCCTGAATGGATGCGCCATAGGCTTGTGTGCGACCGGCGGCGTTGAAAGCTTCGGGCAGGCTGTAGTTTTGCGGCAGATAATATTCGCGGATGCTGGCAGGCAGGGGCGGCCGGGTTAGGCTGTTTCCATTTGTAGGGGCATCTGCGGCAGTGGACATGCTGCGCGTCGGGGTCTTGACTTTGGGCTGGGCAGAGGCTGACGCGGGAACGGCTACTGGTTGGACGAAATCCACTGGCGGGGTGGATTCGGCTCGAAGCGCTGGGGCAGCTGTCGGCTTGGTTGGAGGCGCGGGGGTTTCTTCTCCGGCTCCCACCAGGTTGTTGAGGTCACGGATCTGTGAGCGTGTCATCGGCCCGGCCAGGAAGTTCATGGCCCAACGGGTTTGGAAGAGGATGGGATTCTTTTCGTGGACGTTGTTCATGACGAAGACACGTTTGCCGAGGGAGGAGATGAGCTTGTCCATTTCGGCGCGGGAGAAGCCGCCCGCCAAACTTTCGAGGCCGTCGAGCAGACGGTTCTTGTCGCGTTCGGTTTGCAGTTTGCCGATGAACCATGTGCCGGTGTTGGAGAGGGCTTTGTAATCAAGGTCGACCGGGTTTTGGGTGGCGAGCAAAATGCCGAGGCCAAAGGCGCGCGCCTGTTTCAACATGCGGAGGAGCGGCTGTTTGGAGGGCGGGTTGGCAGTGGGCGGAAGATAGCCGTAGATTTCATCCATATAAAGAAGGGCGCGCAGGGCAGTGGAGCCTTTTTGGGTGCGCATCCAGGTTTCGACGGCGGAGAGTAGGAGGGTGGTGAAGAACATGCGCTCGCCGTCGGAAAGGTGGGCAAGATAGAAAATGCTATGACGCGGTGTGCCGTCTTGGGTGAAGAGCAGGGATTGGATATCGAGCGACTGCCCTTCGCGCCAGGCTTCGAAGGCGGGCGAGGCGAGGATGTTATTGAGGGTCATCGCCAATTCCATGCGGTCTTTGGGTGGGAAGAAGGTATCGACCGGGAAAGCGCCGAGTTTGTCGAAGGGCGGAGTTTGGGTTTGCAGGATCAGGTCATCGAGGGTGAGGCCGTTGCCTGCGCTCCAATGTTCTTCAAAGATGTTGGATAAAAGAATATGTTCGCGGGAACGGATCGGGTCAAGGTCGGTCATGCCCACCAGACCAAGCAACGCTGTGACAGTGCTTGAGATGCGTTCACGCAAAACTTCGCGGTTCTCTTCCCAATCGATGCCTGGGGCGGAGAGTGATGAGACTACACTGACGGGAATGCCTGAATTTGACCCAGGGGTAAAGATGGCAAATTCAACGGAGTTCTTCAGGTCGAGGATGCGTTCAGGAGTCATGCCCCATTCCTGGATTCCATTGCGCCAGGCGCTGGCAGCTTCTGTGGCGGCCTGTTCGGGAGTCTTGTTGGCGCGACGCACGACTTCAGGGTCGATCCAGGGTTGGAAGTCTTGCGGCAGGAGTTCGGGGAAGTGCAGGAGCAGGTTGGTGAGGTCGCCCTTGGGGTCGATGATGATGGCAGGCACACCGTTGAGTGCGGCTTCTTCGAGCAAAGAAATACATAAGCCGGTCTTGCCGGAGCCGGTCATACCGGTAACGACGGCATGCGTGGTCAGGTCGGCAGAGTCATAATTGATATCTGTGGAAGTCAGTCTGGCTGTCTTGGGGTCAAACAGGCGTCCGAGGTAAAAGGTCGAATCAGTCATGCGGTTTGCTCCGTTAGACCTCGGAGGTCTTACATACTTCTGAGGTCTTGTTGTTGATGGATAGAACGTCCGTGCTAGGAGGTTAATTTAACCGATTTTGGGTCAAAAGGCAACTGAGAAAAGAAAACTGCGAGGGCTTGCCTCGCAGTTTTTATCAACTAATCATTATCATTTCCGCCGCCGTGGCCGCTGTCATCCGACGAATTATCATTGTCATCCGTGCCGCTGTCATCGCCGCCAGAATTGTCATTGCCATCCGACCCGCCGCCCGAATTATCATCGACGGAATCATTGTTATCCTGCGAACCACCGCCAGAATTGTCATTTCCGCTTGAATCATTCTCGTTCAAGTTGCCACCCGAATTGTCGTTAGAGTCATTGCTGTCATTACTGTTTGAATCCGTGTGATCGGAATTTTCATTTCCATTTGTGTTTTCATTAAAGTTGGTATTGCCGTTCCCATCGTTCGAGTTTTCGTCATTAGAGTTCACATCAGCGCCATTCTCGTTCACAATGGTATTCTCATTCGAATCATCACTGGAGTCCTCGTTTGCAGAAGGAACAGTCTGGTCGTGCTCGCAGCCGCCTTTGCCTTCAACCTCAAGTGCGATAAAACGACCATCCGCGGCGTAATAGCCTTTGACTTCGACCAACATACCGATGCACAAATTCCAATCCTCTGCCGGGTTATCCAGATAGACGGTAATGTCTTCGATGACAATCGAATTGGCAGAGACAGCATCCAGAATGCCTTGAATCTCATACATCGCCTCCCCGCCCGGACCGGTGCCTGATTCTATTTCCGCCTCAACCGGTTTCCCCTCTGGAACCAGTGCGCCGCTTGCCATAACATTCAAGCTCAGGATCTCGACAATGCCCTGGGCATTCGTCCGCCCGGAGACAATAACTGCGGTGCCGAGTGCTGGCGGCGTGATCGCAGATGGAAGCAGAACTGGCACCCCGGATACATAATCCTGCCTGCCCACCTGCATGAAGATTCCCGCAAACTGAATCGGTTCATCGCGCCCTTCAGATAATAATGCGCTCACTTCATACAAGCGTTCGTTCTCAAATTCAAATTCAAGGAGTTTGCGGGCTTGCTGGTCGAACACCAAAAGGAGGCGAATGTTCTCCCAGCCTCTTTTAACGGGATAGAGATTTTCACCCGGTAATGCCGAGGCAGATGCATTCAACAACCCGGTACTGCTCATCAACAACAAAGCCGCCAATGAAAAGGAAATCGCCAGACGCTGAAAAGCCGGGATGACCCGTTTACGCGGAGAAGCTTTTACCTCCCGCATTTCAGCAGCACGCTGCATGACGCGTGAACGTCCACGTCGGATGGCTTCAGGAGAGGGTTCAGGAACGGAAGCATTGCGTGCCTGGACAGCCGTTTTCAAAATGGGGCGCAGTTCACCGGCCTGATCGGGATACCGTGCAAGCACAGTCTCGAGATCCGCACCGTTTTCAATTTCATTCAGACAGATTTCCAAAATATCGAATAGATCATTCATAATTCACCTCGCCAATTTCGCGCTGAAGCGCGGCAAGCGCCCTGAACTGGAGAGCTTTGACAGCATTAATATTCTTATTCATAAAAGTCGCAGTCTCTTCAAGGGAATAGCCCTGGCCAAAACGCAGGGACAGGACATGCTGTTGTTCATCGGTTAGTTTTGACATGGCCTTATTCAATTGCCGGTTCTGTTCGCGTTGGTCGGTTTCAGACGCGGGGCCAGGCTGAAGGTCTGGCAGGGATTCGTCAACTTCCTCTTCCTGGCGGCGGTATTTTTTGCGCATATGGTCGGTGATAATGTGACTGGCCGTCCCGATCAGCCATCCCTTTAGGTTGGTTTGGGGACCGCGGCCTGATTGCACCGCCTCCAGCAAACGGATGAATACATCGCTGGCAATATCTTCTGCCTGGGTTTGGTCACCAATGCGATATAACACATAGCGATACACTTCTGAAAAATATTGGTCGTACACAGCCCCAATTGCCTGTGAATCCAGGCTGCGAAGACTGCTTAATTCCTGACGCCCATCGGTCGATTTCATTGGATTTGCAAGCACCTGATGTTTGAATGATTTGGCATGATAGTCAGAGTTCATTATAGTATCAAGGTTGTAGAACTTCAAATATCACAGCTTGCTCATCGCGATAGACTTCCTTGAGGCCTGGGTCGTCCTGGGCTTTGGCTAGAAAATCATCATGCGCCAGATCGGTGTGAATGTAGCGGGCGGAAAAATCTTCCCGAATGGCCATCGAAGGCTCGTCTACGTCACCGCGTGTGATGGCAACCCATTCATCATACAAATTGCCGTCATACAACTGCATGTAAGTTGGGTCGAGACCGATCAGATAGCTGTTGTGGGTGTTGTAAAAGAACAAGCGCGGGAAATCATCCCAATCTGTCTGGAAGACACGTTCACCGGCCTGTGTATTTTCCACCAGCCAATTGGATGCGCCTTGATATAAAGTGTATGACTTTGAATTTGCCATCAACTTTTGGGTGGCAGGAATGCTTTTGACGACCCCGGCCAGGATACACAGGGCCAACAGAATGGAAGGCGCAAGAGTCCGCAGTCTTTCGACTTTGCTTTCAGTGGCGGGTTTCTCAATTGTGAATAGAGGCGCCCAGGCAAAAGCGGCAAAGATCAGGGCAAAGGGCGGGAAGTATTCCACGAATCGGCGGGCTTTGAAAAGCATCAGGCCAAATAAAAGTGCGATCAGGAATGCGAGCATGGTACGCAGGTCGATCTTTTTTCCGGCGAAGCCCAAGGCCAGGGTTCCAGAAGCAAATGCGGCCAGAGCAGGAAGCGAATTGTTCAGCAATTGTTCGGTATCGTATGGGTACCACTCATTCCCTACACGGACGGAGGTGGCGTCGGTCAATTTGGGCAGCAAGTGATGCCAGGTGAAGATCAGGTTGTTTGGAAAATATGGGTTGATGATCAGCCCGGCCAGGATGCCGCCGCCCACCCACAATAACGGTCGGATTTCGATACGGCGTTCCAAAAGAAAAATGGCCGGGGAGTACAGCCCAACTACCATGAGGATGAGCGGAAAAGCGTCATACATCCAGACATAAACAAAGGACAAAACAGCCAGATGTTTGTATTTGCCTTCAAACAACCACATGAGTCCCAAAGCCAGCACTGCAAGAGAGAGGGATTGCGCACGGGTAATCGACATGCGATACAAAAAAGCTTCTGATATTCCAAGCAGGGCCAAAGCCCAAAGCCAGGCGGCGGGGATCCTCTGCCGGTAGAACAAGATCCAGATGCAAAGAAATGCGATGGCAGAGAAGGTGACCGCTGCCCATTTGGCGCCGATACGCAGGTCGCCAAATGTAAAGGGAATGAGCGCGACATGGAAAAGGAAGTGATGGTCATAAAATTCCTTTTCGTTCAGTATGCTTATGGGCAGCCAGGGGAAATCCGGCTTCAAACCTTCCGTTCGCATCAGCCAGGCAAGTTTGATGTGATAAAAGCCATCATTATCAGGCATATCGGGTGTGGAGAACTGGATGATCGCCATCCCGACAAAGAATAGGATGAAGAGGAGGATGGGGGGAAGAATTCGCCTTGTCATGGTTGGCCTCAGGGGTGGTCGTTCCATACGGGTGGGTCGTCTGAGTAATTCAGACGACCCATCAAATTGAGCGGCAGGAGTTTCAGGATACCGGTCTATCCATTGCCATTGCTGTCGTTGGAGTTTTCATTATCTCCGTCATTGCCATGGTCGTCATTGGAGTTGTCATCATCTCCGCCGTTGCCATGGTCGTCGTTGGAGTTGCCGTCCCCGCCGTTATCATCATTGGAATTGTCATCCGTACTGCCATTGCCATTATCATCGTTGGAGTTGCTGTCATTGCCGTTGTCATCGACACTGGTATTGCCGTTGCCATCCGTACTGCCATTGCCATTGTCGTCATTTGAATTGCTGTCAGTA
>DAOQPR010000017.1:0-17033 GCA_035333265.1 Anaerolineales bacterium | reverse complement strand
ATCCCCGGCGTGGGCAAAGCCATTGCAGAAAAAATCGATGAACTGCTTTCCACAGGCAAACTTGAGTTTTTGGAAAAGCTAAAGAAGGAAGTGCCCGAGAGTTTGGCTGGCTGGCTGCAAGTTCCTTCCTTGGGACCCAAAAAGATCGCCCTGATTTGGAAGACGCTCAACATCACAACCCTGCCCGAACTTGAAGCCGCGGCGAAGGCTGGTCAACTGCGTGATCTGCCAGGCATGGGCGCAAAATCAGAAACGGCGATTCTCGAAGGCATCGCATCGCTTGCGCGGCGTTCGGGCAGGCTGCCGCTGGGCAAAGCCTATCCACTCGCGCAGGAGATCATCAAGACTCTCAAAAGCGTGAAGGGAGTCGTCGATGCGCAACCCGCTGGCAGTTTAAGAAGGATGCGTTCGACCGTTGGCGATCTCGACATCCTCGTCGCAGCAAAAGATTCATCTTCTGTGATGGAAGCCTTTGTCAATCTCAAAGGCGTGGAGCGTGTGCTGGGCAGGGGCGAATTCAAAGCCAGTATCGAATTTTTCGATGGCGTGCGCGCGCAAGTCTGGGTGCATCCACCCCAGGAATTTGGAACAGCGTTGCAATATGCCACCGGCTCAAAAGACCATAATGTTCAATTACGTCAGATTGCATTGGATAAAGGACTGTCGCTTTCGGATCATTCATTTAAAAAAATAAAGGGCGGGGGAGAGATATTCTGCGCCACCGAAGAGGAAGTCTATAAAACGCTCGGCTTGCAATACGTCCCGCCCGAACTGCGCGAAGACCGCGGCGAAGTGGAAGCCGCAAAGGCAAACAAACTTCCCAAGTTGATCCAAGTCAAAGACATCAAGTCCAACTTGCACATGCACTCCACCTACAGCGATGGCAAACTCTCCATACTTGATATGGCAAAAGCCGCCATCAAACGTAAATTGCAGGTCATCGTCTTCACCGATCATTCCGTCAGCCTTGGCGTGGCAAATGGACTTTCGATTGAACGTCACAAGCAACAAACTGCCGAGATCAAAAAAATTCAAAAACAACTCGGCGATGAGATCTTGATCCTGCATGGCAGTGAAGTGGAAATTAAAGCCGATGGCTCGCTTGATTATCCCGATGACTTCCTCGCCTCACTCGACCTGGTTGTTGCCTCCCTCCATTCGAGCTTGCGCCAGCCGAGAGAGAAGATCACCGAGCGTTTGCTCAAAGCCGTGCGCAACCCGCACGTCGATATTATAGGTCACCCAACCGGGCGCGAAATTCCCGACCGCGAAGGTGCCGATCTGGATATGGAAGTCATCTTTCAAGCCGCCGCAGAATCCGGCGTGGCGATGGAGATCAACGCCCATCCCTCACGCCTCGACCTCGACGATGCCTACGCCCGCCGCGCCAAAGACCTGGGCATTCCCATCACCATCAACACCGATGCGCATTCTGAAGAAGATTATGACATGCTTCATTATGGCGTTGCCATCGGCCGTCGTGCCTGGCTGGAGCCGAAGGATGTCATCAATACCTGGACGGCGAAGAAGTTGACCGATTGGTTAAAGAAGAGAGTGAAGTAATCAAATGAAAAATCCCTTTGGCGATCAACAAATCCCCGGTTCTTATCAGGATGTAAAACAACGCATCTATAAAAAAGTATCAGCGAAAGTCAATGATCAGATTCGGATGCTGCTGCAAGACTCCTATGAACACGCTTTAAACGAAGAAAATATTATATTGAGCCGCCCGGAAAGAAAACGCCTTTTTTCCCAGGTCGTAGCAATGGTAATGGCAGACCTATCCGGGAATTTGGGTTGACCTTGAAAGGAGAATTCAGAATGTTCTCTTTTTCTTTTTTGAAACCTTCCCTGTTGAAAATTGGAATCGCCATTGCCTTGTTCCTGCTGTCTGGCTGGCTATGGGGTGTTTATGTTACCTCTCGAATTGCCGATATTTCTCCCATTGGGTTTCCACTTGAGTATTATGTCTCATGGGGGCCATGCCCATTAAACCCAATTGAGCCTTGTTCGGAGTTTAATGGCTGGTTCCTGTTGGTCGATGTTTTCTTTTGGTATGCTTTCGGCGCATGGCTGGTCAATTATTTCAAGAAAACTTAATGACAGCTTTTAAATCTTTTCTTTTTTTTGTTTTTGCTCCAGGTATGGTTGCCGGAGCCATTCCGCTGGCGCTTTTGCAAGTGGGGCCAAAACTGGATGCAGATTTTCTCTCTTATTTGGCTCTATTATTTTGGGTTGTTGGGGTAGGGATGTTGATTTGGTGCTTTGGGGATTTTCTTATCAAAGGCCGCGGCACGCCTGCACCGATTGACCCCCCAAAGGAACTGGTAGTCGACGGGTTGTACCGTTATTTCCGCAACCCGATGTATGTCGGTGTATTGATGGTGATCTTCGGTCATTTTTTGTGGCTTGGATATTGGATCCTATCGATCTATGCGATTGTTGTATTTACGGCTTTTTCCGCCTTCGTCATATATTATGAAGAGCCACATCTTCGGAAGACCTTTGGCGCAGCCTATGAAGATTACTGTCGAAGAGTCCCGCGCTGGCTTCCGCGTTTCAAGTGAGGGTTGTATTCGTTTCGAGGAATTTTATGGATATCATTGTAAGACGCATCGCCTCCGAAGAGCGTGAGACCTGGTTTCAAATGCGAAAAGGAATCTGGCCTGATACGCCGGACCATTATCTGTGGTTCGATATGGACAAAATCCTTGCCAGTGAAACGGATGCTGTTTTTCTGGCGTTTGTGGATGGGACTCCGGCCGGGATGATCGAAACCCGCCTCCGTGACTACGGCGAGGGTTGTTCCACCAGCCCGGTCGGTTACATTGAGGGATGGTTTGTTGCTCCGGAATTTCGCGGCAATGAGGTTGCCGGGCTTCTCATTGTAGCAGCGGAGAGTTGGGCCAGGGAAAAGGGGTGTACAGAAATGGCTTCGGATACCTGGTTGGATAATGAGATTAGCATTCGTGCGCATACCAAATTGGGGTATTTTGAAGTAGAGAGGTTGGTGCATTTTGTGAAAAAATTGTAGGTGGGGAAGTGGTCTGGACGACTGAACATGTTTTGGCGGGGGGAGAAGCGGAAAAATGTCACTATTTTTCAACCCTGTTGACATTATAATTATGTTGCATTTCGAAGTATTGCTATTAGCATCCCAGTATAATGCCTGTGGCGTTTTTGTACAGGTTTTCACATGAGCCTTCGCCTTAAGGTCTCTTTACCTTTTCTTATATTGACCGTGGTCATTTCATTGATCGGGGTCTATGTTGTCACGCGCCTGGTGACCGGGTCAATGACGGAAAGGTTAACCAATCAATTGCTGGAGGCTGGGCGGGTGGTCGCTGATAGTTTTGTGCGCCAGGAGGGTCAGCATATAAAAGAGGCGCAAATTATTTCATATACGGCTGGCTTGGCGGAAGCCCTTGAAGCAGGAGACAAAGAGACGGCTCTAAAACTGGCTGAACCAGCCTTTGGTGCGGGGACGATTGAGAATATGATTTTGATTTCACCGGATGGAAATGAAATAGTCCATCTAATCCGCGATGAAACTCGGGTCATACAAAGGGTCACGGAAAATACAGGTGCTGCAAATTCTCCCATTGTGGCTCCTTTTCTTAGAAGCAGGAATCCAGCAGATCCACCTACCCGTGCGTTGGGCGGAAATTTGGTTAATAATGAACTTTATTATTACACGTCTCTCCCCGTTGTTGTCGATAACAAATTTTATGGAGTGATCGTTGTTGGAACATCAATCAATACATTGCTGCCCGCTTTTAAGCATATTGCACTTGCAGATATTGTTCTATATGGAAATAATGGCCAGGCGCTTGCTACAACACTTGGATCGGCTGATAAAGAGACATTGAATTTTTTGTCGATCTCTAATGCAGAATATCAAAGTGTTTTGAGTGCCCCAGGCCAGGTCAGTGGCATAAATTTTAAATTGGCAGGCCGTAATTATATTTTAGGGCGCGCCCCCTTGCAGATCGGGAATGACCGGATTGGGGTGCTTGGAGTCATCCTGGCTTCTGATTTTGTTGTCCAATTTGGGTCAAGTAATCGAACAAACTATGCGATCTTCTTTTCGCTCGTTATGCTTTTGGTGATCGCCATCGGTTATTTTGTATCACGTTTGATCATTGTGCCATTGTATTCTTTGGTAAATACGTCTCGCGCCATTGCGAGCGGGGACCTTGCTCGTAGAACAGGCATTCGTACAGATGATGAAATTGGTGACCTGGCAAATTCGTTCGATGAAATGACCCGCCGTTTGCAGGAACGTACTGAAGAACTTGAACAGAAGAATGAAATTCTCAAGAAGATGGACAGAACGAAAACGAATTTCATTCAGATTTCTGCCCATGAGTTACGCACTCCGTTGACCCTGATCATGGGCTATTCTCAAATGCTGGAACAGGATATGAAGGATTTCCCTGAATTGCAAAAACTTGCTCAGGGCATTCTCGAGGGTTCGGAGCGTATGTCTGATGTGGTGGATAGTATGTTGGATGTGTCTCGTATTGATAGCAATGCCCTTGTATTAAGGAAGACAAGTGTCCGAATGGAACCGATCATTCGCAAGGTACAAAAAGGATTTAGAACTGCATTTGACGATCGCAATATTAAATTCGATACTGAAGGTTTGGAGAATTTACCAGAAATCATTGCTGACCCGGATATGCTTCAAAAGGTTTTTTATCATCTTGTTATGAATGCCATTAAATTTACGCCGGATGGCGGCCAGGTGAAGGTTATGGGCCGGTATATAAATGGTTCTGAACCTCCGCAAGTGGAGGTCTCGATCAAGGATACGGGAATTGGGGTGGATACGAGTATGAAAGATCGTATTTTCGAAAAGTTTGGTCAGACTGGGGAGGTGCTTTTGCATTCTTCGGGGAAGACCAAATTTAAGGGCGGTGGTCCGGGTTTAGGGCTTGCGATTGCACGCGGAATTATCCAGGCACATGGCGGGCGAATTTGGGTCGACAGTCCGGGGTATAATGAAACCACATATCCTGGGAGTACTTTTACCATTTCGCTCCCTGCCCACAAAGAGAAAGAGAGGGCATCATGACGACAGTTCAAGAACGTGAACGTCGCGACCTGAGCATATTGATATTTCTAATACCGCTCGGGATCTTAATGATCATCATTGTTGGACAAATGGCAATTCGTATGATGCCATTTTGGAGTATCAATGCTGGCATGGGATCGAATCTGGATCCGGATGCCTCTTCAGCGCGCCCATTCGCGCTGCTTGAGCCGATCCTGCCCCAAATTCTTACTCCCATGGCCTGGGCAGATAGCTACTTGACCCCGGATGGTGATATTGAATATCCGCCTTTCTTAACCTTTGAACCAACCGTCACACCTACCCCAACCGATGTGACTCCGACCGCGACCACAACCGCAACTGAGACCACCCCAACAGCCACTTCAACAGTAACAACCACTGCCACCGCTACTTCAACCAGAACTGTAACAACCACTCCAACAGAGACAGAAACAGAGGAGCCGACAGACACTCCTACGGTGACGCCTACCTCAACAATTACAGATACTCCGACTGTTACAGTAACTGCTACAACAACTGCCACCTCAACGACCACAGCAACGTCAACAACGACAGCAACGTCAACGACAACTGCCACCTCGACAACGACGGCGACATCAACAACAACCGCCACCTCGACAACGACGGCGACATCAACAACAACTGCTACCTCGACAACGACAGCGACATCAACAACAACCACTACCTCAACAACGACGGCTACTGCCACTGCCACGGGAACGCCATCCACCCCGGATACTAATCTAACACCGATCACCCCACCTGTGGGCATTGAAACCGATGGCCCAGATGGCGTGGTGGGCGACCTCCCAAATAACCCTGGAGGTGGCACTGGGACTTATACAGTGGTGAGCATTTCAGGAAACCCTGTTTATGTTTCCTTAACTCCCGATGGTAATTATGATCTGGCCTTTTATGAATATCTGACGAATTTTGGCGGCACCCCTCATGTTGAATTGGACAATATCATTATTGGTATTTCAAATGACTCAAATGGCGCCACCTACTATGAGGTCTTTAATTGGGGCAATAATATTGCAGACACGAATACCACGGCGAATACGAATACATTGCCTGACCAGGGCCCATGTGCATCCAATGTAGAATGTGATAATCGAGTGATCCCTCTGGGTAGTTTATATACCGACCCTGCCACAGGTATCACCACTGGTATTTTGATCGATGTTGATACGGCTCTCAGCGCCGCGCCAGGAGATGTATACTACAATTACATCGTTATTATCTCTCCCAATCTTGGTACGGGCGATGTGACCCAGGTTGATGCGATCGTGGTTACAGAAATTCCCATCCCTACTCCGCCTCCGGGACCGGTTGCCGATTTACCCGCCCAGCCAACCGTCAATGAGGTTACTGTTCCAGACACCAACCCAACCCCTTCTCTTGAGGCGATCATCACAGAACTGGTTACCGCGATCGAAGACTTGGTAACCTCCACTGAGGAGACAGTCCCAACTCCCAGCCCTGAAGAGATCAACACGGATCAGGTTCCAACAGAATCGATCTCAACAGATGAGACGATAGATGCAACACCTGTTGAAGAAACCTCTGTGCCGCAAGAGACAGCAACACCATAAATTGCAAAAAGAGACCGAACCCCTCGGTCTCTTTTTCTTCCTTTACAATTGCTGTAATGAAACGTGCAGCATTATTTATACCCATTCTGGTCGTATTCTTCATAAACGCGGCTCTGTTTGGATGGGTCATGCGTACATCAGGAGGGACTGCAATTCGCTCAGCAACGACCTTTTCGGGTGTTGTGTTTTTGCTTATTCTTGTTACCGGACTTATTCCTGCCTTTGTACGCCCACAGGAAAGTCACACCCTGATTGCTTGCTTTTCGATCTTTTTTGCATTTTTTTTGCTTGTTCCCTTTGAACAAAATGACCTGCCAACGATTCACCCGGGAAGATCTCTCATAACCTTTCTGGACGGGTATCTTGTTCTGCGTCTGGCCAAGGCTGCCATTCTCCTGCCAATGGCTCTCCATGTTAGTGTACGGTTTCCACGCCGGTCCGATTTGCCAATGTCGAGAATTGTGGCAGGCTATATTTTTTCGGCAGCATTAACTGTTGCATTGTTGTTTAGTGTCTTTGCATGGCAGCGTATTTTGACCATTGTTTTGCTTTTTATCTGGTTTACTTTTATCATCCTTTTCTTTTTTAAAAATCTCCTGCGTGTTGCACAGGATCCAAACACCGAAAATATTCTCGATGCCCAACGCGCGCGGGTCGTTTTGTTTAGTATGATCCTTGCCGAAGTTCCGCTTTGGTTGCGCCCGCTTACCCTGGCATTGGGGTTGGATATCTTCTCCTACAACCTACTGCTGGTCTTTCAACTTTTTGTACCGTTGGGAATCGCCTACGCCGTGTTGCGGCATGACCTCTTTGGCATTGACCGTGCCTTGAGGCGGACTCTTGTCTATGGAACAGTTTCGCTTCTTCTCCTGACCCTGTACCTGGCACTGACCACAAGCCTCACCTCCCTTTTTGCGGATTCTCTTACCTCAAAACCACTGGCTCCGGCTATCAGCCTTTTGGCGGCAGCCATATTATTTGACCCAACCCGTAAATTCATTCAACGCTGGCTCGACAAATTACTCTACCCCGACCGTCTCAAATTTGAGTCGGCGATTCAATCCATGCAATATCTTCTTGCTCGCGCGAATCGGCGGGATGAGATCATTCACCTGCTTAATGATGTCTTCCCGAATCAGATCGGCGCAGAGTGGGGGATGTTAAAACTTTTTCCCGAACCCGATGTCCCACCACCGCACACATTCCCTGCGTGGAACACGCGCCTTGTGGCAGGAAGTGTGGTGGTGGGCGGTTACTGGCTGGGCGCGCGCCGAGCTGGCCCGCAGTTTGATGGGGATGAGGTGAAACGCCTCCATGCATTGGCGGGGCAGGCGGCCCTGGCGTTGGCGTATGCAAATGCTTATGAGACGTTATACGAACTTAATCGGAATCTGGAAACGCGGGTAAGGGAGCAGACCGAACGAGCCATTGCGGATCAAAAATCGATTGCCGCATACGAAGAGCGGCAGCGTATTGCGCGCGACTTACACGACTCGGTCACCCAGCAAATGTTTGGCCTGCATCTTATGGCGCGTGGGTTGAAAGCCTCTGCACCGCAGGATTTCAAGGATAAGCTTGCAGAGTTGGAGGATATGGCAAGTGGTACGCTCAAAGAAATGCGGCTGATGCTCGATCAATTGCGAAATGCTTCCAGTGAGGAGAAAGTAAATTTCGCCGAATCAGTTCAGGCGGAGTGTGAGGCGTTCTCTAATCGAAGTGGACCTGAAGGCGGGGCGCTGCTGTCTGTAGCGCTGGAGATGCCGCGGGTTGTAATCCTCCCAAAAAATATTTCCAGCGAAGCAACGTGGGTACTGCGCGAGGCGCTGCAAAACGTGGTGAAGCATAGCGGCGGCCGAAATGTGACCGTGCGCGTGAGTTTGGATTCGTTCCTGCATGTGGGGGTAATGGATGATGGTTCTGGATTCGATGTGAATGCTGTGCCTGCCGGACACTACGGCTTGCGCGGGATGCGTGAACGTGTACTGGCATCCGGCGGCGAGTTGATGATCGATTCCGAAATTGGCCGCGGTACAATTTTGAAATATAAAATCCCATTGCCGAGTTGAACGGAGTCCTGAAGTTCCCTGGACAGTCCGCCAGGACAGGCTACTTCAGGACATACTCGAAAGTAGAACTTTCGGAGTCCGCAGGATATGCCATGTTAAAAATAATCATTGCCGATGACCATCAAGTTGTGCGCCGTGGGCTGACGTTTACCATCGATGCAGAGAAAGATATGCGCGTGGTGGGGGAGGCGCAGACTGGCGCAGGTGTGCTGACACTCATCAAAAAACACAATCCCGATGTTATCTTGATGGATCTGCAAATGCCCGAAGTGACCGGCGTGGATGCGTTGAAGCAAATCCGACCTGAATTCCCCGACCTGCCGATCTTGATCTTGACGACGTTCAGTGATGATGCGCATGTGTATGCGGCATTACGCGCTGGCGCGAGCGGATTCTTGTTGAAAGAAATGAGCGGCGATGACTTGGTGGCTGCCATTCGCGGCGCGGCTCAGGGCAGACCGCAACTACACCCTGATATTGCCAGGCGATTGATGGCGCGCGCGCCCATGCCCGATGATCCATTCGATTCGCTTACTGAGCGTGAACGGGGTATTTTGAAGTTGCTGGCGAAAGGCAGGAGCAATAAAGAGATTGCTAAAGAGTTATCGCTGACCGAGATGACGGTAAAGGGTTACGTCAGTGATTTGTTCGTTAAATTGGGAGTGAATGACCGGACACAGGCGGCGCTCATGGCCGTGCGCTATGGGCTGGTGCTGCCAGAGGAACTGTAATTGAGTTGAATAAATGAGGGGATAACTACAATCAAAAACCATGGGTATTAAACAAAAGGGCAAGTACAACCTTAGCTGTACTTGCCCTTTACGTTATCGAGTAGGAATGTAATGTACTACCCGCATACCCTGGTTGTTCAAGAAACTTATGCGTTTTCCAAAGCCGCAAGCGCTTCGTCGGAGACCTTCACATTGTGATACACGTCCTGCACATCGTCGAGGTCTTCAAGGTGTTCGACCACCTTCATCACCGAGAGCGTATCGTCCACGCCTAGTTCGATCTCCTGCTTGGCGATGAGACGCAAACCGGCTTCAGCAGGCTGAATGCCCGCTTTGCCAAGGGTGTCGATAATGGTCTTGAAAGCTTCGGCTGGGCCGTAAATTTCGATCTCGTCACCGCTATCCACAACATCATCCGCGCCTGCTTCCACGCCAAGTTCGAAGGCTTTATCAAAATTCAGGGCGCTGGAGGGGAAGGAGAAGTAGGATTTGCGGTCGAATTGCCAGCCCACAGCGCCAGCTTCAGCCATATTACCGCCAGACTTGCTAAAGGCATGGCGCACATCTGAAACCGTACGCACGCGGTTATCCGTCACACACGAAACCATAATGGCCGAGCCATGCGGGCCGTAGCCTTCGAGCGTGAGTTCTTCGAAAACCGCAGCATCTTTATCCTCGCCAGTGCCCTTCTTGATGGCGCGTTCGATATTATCCTTGGGCATGTTTTCGGCGCGGGCTTTTTCAACTGCAAGCCGCAGGCGGAAATTGGAATCGGGGTCGCCGCCTTCACGAGCGGCAATGGTGACCTCACGTGCCAGACGGGTGAAGATCGCGCCGCGTTTGGCGTCTGCTACGCCCTTTTTTCGTTTAATGGTGGACCATTTTGAATGACCAGACATGTCGTTCTCCTTCAGTTTTAACCACGCTTGTGGGGAATGCCAGATTTGGCGGCGAAATTATACCACCACGTCCGGGTCCTACACAAAAAATCCCACGCCCATCGCTCGCGGACCGGCATGGACAACAATGGCAGGCGGCAACTCATAAATGGGAATGTGTGGGACATTGACCTTCGACTGTAACTCCTCCGCAAATGCCCGCGCCTCCAACTCCGCCTCGGCCTGAATCACACACAAGTGGGCAGAGTCTCCGCCTTTGCAGTTTTCTGCCACTACTTCCACCAGGCGGGCAATGGCACGTCTCTTCGTTCGCTGTTGTTCGAAGGGCTCCACCTGTCCGTCTTTGATCTGCAAAATGGGTTTGATCTCCAGCAGTTCTGCCACAAGACGTTTCGCCCCGCCAATGCGCCCGCCTTTGGCAAGATATTCGAGCGTATCCACCAGAAAATAGATTCGCCCGCGCGGGATCAAATCTTCGAGAGTCGCCACGATCTGACTGGCCGATTTTCCAGCCCTGGCCAGGTCATTGGCGAGCAGCACGAGTGAGCCGAGATTGCAAGAGATGGTTTGTGTATCCACCACGCGAATATCCACCTCTGGGAATTCCTGTGCCGCTGTTTGTGCCGAGCGGACAGTTCCGCTGGCTTTGCCGGTTGGTGCAACCACTACAACGCTTTCCCCTTTTTTCTGCGCCTCTTCAAAAACGGGGTAATACAGGGGCGGTTCCGGCGCGGCGGTCTTGGGCAGGGATTTGAAGGCTTTTAATTTTTGCAAAAATGAGGCTGTATCAAGGTCTTTATCGTCATGAAAAGACTCTTCCCCAAAGATGACGACTTGTGGAATAAGCGTAATTCCCCGTTCGGTTAGCATTTCCCGCGGCAGCCCGCAGGTGGTATCAGCAACGATGATCGTCATGGGAATCAGTTCTCCGTTCATTTATTGTAGACCCCTATTCCCAGGTAGATTAACTGTCAAACGGTCTGAAAATTCTATTACAAAGGACAGATTATTCGGTGCCGGTTATCCCATTTTCAATAGATGTTTACCCTCTTGTAAAACCTCATCATAACGAGCTTCCAATTCTTTGTTTGTCCCGCGCAGGCCGTGTACGACCTTCTCACTCCAGAGCAGATAGTCCTGTTTGCGTTTGAGGGGCCAGGTGGTGGGTGGGATGTGGGTGATGTCGTAGATGTTGCAAAGCTTGTCGGCCAATTTGAGGAGTTTTGCCCGGGGCGATTTGTGTGAGGCATTCTCGATCTGCATTTTCTTGCGGACGTCCTTGGGCAGGCTTTTGTCGTCGGTCACTTCAAGTACCAGGGAGAGCACATCCTCCCCAAAGAGGGTTTGGATCTCGGCTGGTGTGGTGTTGGTATCTTCAATGGTGTCGTGCAATATGGCAGCGGCGAGCAGGTTCGCGTCACGCACTCCGCCAATGCTCCATAGAGTCTCAGCCACTTGAATGGGATGATTGATATACGGCGAGGATTTTGCATCCTTGCGGCGCTGTTCACTATGTTTCTCGGCTGAGAAACGCAGAGCTTTGAAGATAATTCCGGTTGCATCATCCATAAATTTAAATTCCTTTGTTGGGGTATTTGTTGGATATTCTCATTTTGATCGGGTTTCAGTGACTTTATTCTCTCACAAATTGCGACATCCTGTGTGAAGTGGAGGGTTCACGGTGATGAAAATGTTTATGGAACGGTAACCGCCTCCGGCGAAGTCGGAGGCGGTTCTATGTCAATTAGTGGATGGGCAGGTTTATTGTCTAAATCGATCTGCCGGATGTACTGTAGGGTACGCGGCCTTTTGCTTTGCTTCCGGCGGCTGGACACTGGCTTTCATCTGTCGCAGCAATTCACTTGCCGGAGATGGAAGGGAAATACTGAAGAAGCCAATATTGACCTTCACCTGGCGTCTTACCATTCGCTGGCGGTCGGAGCCGGGTATATTTTCATAGTCGGTCACAATTTTTGTTTGTGAGTCGAAGATGATATCCCCGGTCCCTTTGCCCCGGATTTGAACATATTTGATATCGTTGGGATAATAAGATGTCTGCTTATCCGACGGAAATTGTTCGATGATGAGTGCGCGTTGATCGGTGATGGCGTAGACCTTGCCTTTGGCGATCAGATACTCCCAGAGCGGGGCGAAGACAAAGCGCAAGGTGACGATGATGAATACGACCAAGACCAGAGACGTCACCATCTTTAGGCTTGGACTTGGCTGCATGTAAACCGGTCCCCTGTTGTTGATTTCTATAATGTTGGAAAAGATGTAGTAAATAAAACCGCCAAAGATCAGCCCAAATATACTTGCACTCCAGGTTTTGCGAATGGCGTGAATTGGGTCTGGCGTTCCGACCCAACGGATGGTCTCCTGCCCGGAGATGGTGTTTTGCACAAGCTGGCGGGCTTGGTCTTCCTGAATCTGCTGAGTTTCCATAGGGCCTCTGCTTACATGGATTTGGCGCGTTCAGCCATTTGATTCCGCAGGTCGTGAGTATCCTTGTCGATGGTAAAAATCGCACCGAGGTAGAAGAAGAAACACAAAACCCAGGACACTGTACAGATGAGCAGGATGGCGGTCTTGAGGTCGATGGCATCCGCGATCAGCCCGGTGATGATGGGAGCAAACGCCGCACCTGCATTTTCAACAAAATACTCCACCGCCTGCGCCGTCGAGCGGACTTCCGGCACGGTCACATCGTATACAGTGGCAATCACGTTTGCCGATGAAAGCGGCATGAACACAGCCGTCAGGCACATCAATACAAAGAACTGGTTGCGGGCTTCGGTGGGTGTGGTGATGGCAAAGTACATAAAGACCGCACCCAATAAAACGCCGACGCTTGAAACGATGATGCGTCCTTTGTTGGTGCGTTTAAAGGCCAGGTCGCCAGCCCAGCCGCCAATGAAATATCCGCTGGCGAGGATAAGGATCACGGGCGCCATGGTGAAGAGGATACTGTTTCCATCGTACCCGCGTTCTTTTTCCAAGTAAGAAAAGAAGAAGAAGGTGATCACATTCCAGGGGAAGACACCCGCAAAACCCTGCAAGAACACAAACCACATGGTTTTCTTCTTGAAGATTTCTTTTGCCTCTGTCCACGAGAATTTGAAGGTCTGCATCTCAGCCATATTCTCGAATTCGGGCTCGGCTTTTCCGCGCGGCATTTCCTTCACGAAGAAAAAGATCAACACTGCGATCACCAACCCCAACGAGCCGGTGATATAAAACACGCTTCGCCAGCCGCCGATCATGGGCGCCACAATGAGAGCCAGGATCATACCGACAAGATAACCAATTGGCTGGGCAAGCTGCAAAATGCCGTATATTTTTCCACGCAGATTCGGACCGAAATAGTCGGCCACCAGTGTGTAGAGGCCGGGATATGACGAGTCATCGATGCCGGTGGAAGCACGGGTTACGAGAAAGCCGCCAAAGGTTTTGACAATGGCATTGAACCATGTAGTCGCGCCCCAAATAAAAGAAGCCAGTGACAGTAATTTTGTGCGTGAATAGCGGTCGTACAAATAGCCCCAAATCGGGTAAAGCACCGTGGCGACGATCAACGCACCCGAGTTGATCAGCCCCCATTGTTTGTTATTAAGATTGAAAGTCTCGCTAATTTGCACTTGCAGCGAACCGATCATCAATTTATCGGTCTGGTGCAGCAGCATAAAAAAGAAGAAGATGACAACTACAACCCAGCGATTGCTTGCCTGTTCCTTGGACATGAGTACCTCGTATGGATGGAATGCCCAAGTATCAGGGGTCAGTGAGGATGTGTCAAGAGTTTTTCTTTTACGCATCACGTATTACGCAATACGTGATGCGTAATACGTAATACGTAAGCAGTTATATATCCGTTTCTTCCTTTGCAATAATTTCCTGCGCCAGTTTCTTCAAGTCATCTGCATTGGAGACTTTGGCTGCATCAAAATACTGCCCCAACAAATCCAGCGGACTCAAACTGCTCACCACCTGTCCCTCGTCAATGCGCACACGCGATTCCACTTGCGGGCGCTTCACAAAATGAAACTCGAATGCATCCGCCGTATATTTTCGTAACGCAGTTTCATCGATGACCGAATCCCATTCTCTTGGATATTCCACCACCAGCCGGACAATCGCCTCAGACATTTCCCTGGGCGAAGGCAATGCCTCCTTAAGCTGCTTCGTCGCCTCCTCACTCGACCTGAGAGTTGTTCGGCGGTCTATGAACTTTCTCACCCCTGTGAGTTGAATCCACTCTACTTCGGTCTCGCGTCCTTTTTCCACGTCCGCTATGACAAAATAGCGATCTTCCTTCGCCTCGCCAAAATCGACTCGCTCAATCGAGCCTGGGTAGATCACCGGCGGCTGATGTCCTTCGTTCACATCCTGAGGCTTGTGAATGTGCCCCATGGCCACATAACTGAATTTCGGATTCTTAACCAATGAGCCGGTCAATACCAGGTCGTTACCCAGCATCACGAGTCTTTCGCCGCCAAACTTTGCGCCTTCGATGGAGGCGTGCGCAGTGAGAATGACAGGCAACGAATCATCGGTTTGAGCGAGCATGTCTTCCATTAAATCCGATATTCGAGATTCGATATTTGAGAAAATCTCTTCAGGTTTCTCGGCACTCATCTCCAGCGTAGCCATCAGCCCGGAGCGGGCAACCCAGGGCATGGCGATGACTTGAAGCGGCACGTCCCATAACTCTGCGGGTGTGAGCAACTCAGGCGCATCCAGCACTTTCACATAAGGCACTTGCAAAGTCTTGAATTCTTGCAAGGCATGTGCCCGCCCAATGGATGGGGAAATATCATGATTGCCCACTAGCAACAGAGTCGGAATCTTCGCCTGAGACAAGCGCATGATCCGTTTGCCCCACTCGCGCTGAAAGGTCGGAGCGGGCGAGCGGTCTTTGTATGCGTCTCCCGCAAAGATGACCATATCCACCTTGCGTTCGATGGCGGTATCGACGATGGTATCCAGTGATTTGAGAAAGTCCAATACGCGCAATGGCAAGCCGCTGACGGGGTCATGCCGTCCGTAGTTGGCCATGTCGATATGGGCGTCGGCGAAGTGAAGGATTTTCATAGTTAACTCACGGTTGAATCCCTAGTTCCTGCAGCGCCTGTACCGCGGGGAACCAATTGGTGTGGACTTGCAAGGCGGCTCGATAATCGGCAATGGCGGCGGTGGTGTTGCCGATCATGTAATAAGCCCGCCCGCGCCAAAGTAGAGATTCTTCCAGTGTAGGTTTGGAGATGGTCTTGGTCAACGTGGTGTTGGCGAGGTCGATCACATCCTGATAGCGGGCGGAGTAGTAGTAGGCAAAATAGGGGCCGGTCTGATACCACAGCATACGGAAGGGACGGTTGCCTTTGGTGGTATCCCATTTGGAATACTGGTTGAAGGCCTGGTCGTAGGCGGAGGCGGCATCGGAGAATTGATTCAAGGCGATTTGACTGGTGCCCTTGTTGAAATAGGCAAAGAACAGGTCGTTACCTTTCAAGGTTTGTACTTCTTTGTTGGCCAGTTCCAGGGCGTGATTGGATGCCCAGGTTTCATCGGCCCAGGGACCGAGCAGAGTCAATACTTCGGTCTCCCTATCAGCAGGGTAGACCACAATGAACAGGTAGTCGAATGAGCGCCAGCCATTTTGATATTCATCGTATTTGCTGAGCAGGTCTTTGCCGGGTTTGAGGTAGGCATCTTGTACGATGAACCCGCCGCGGGCGTCATCGTATCCTGTGGTGAAGAGGTAGTGCCCAAGCCAGTCGATCTTGCCGGTGTAATCGCGTTCGTAGTAGCCTTTTTCTACAATGATGGGGAAACCAGCCGCAAGTAAACGCTTGAGCAGGTCCATATCGCCGCCGAGGCGGGAGAGGGCGCGATACTCGGTGGTTTGCAGGTTGACAAAGTCCACCAGTTCGTAGGGCATCACGTTCTTATCTGGCAGGCCGCGTTCGATGAAGTTGAGTTTTGTATCGGGTGAGCCTGGCTTGACCACTTTGGCAACATCGTCGCGGTTGCCGGTCCAACCCCAGAAGTTAAGCGCCATGGTCAAGTTGGCAGGCCCGCAATAATTCCAACGCCCGTGTTGGTCTACATACACAACGCCAGGCAGGATGGCTTTATTGGGAATCGCTGTCGGGGTGATGGTCGGTTTGGCGGTGGGACCAGGCTTGAGCGTTGGAGTGGAGGCGGGTGCTTTGGGTGTCAGTGTCAGATCCATTTCGGCGCGGGCGGTCCCGATGGCTGTTTCGATCGTCAATGGGTTTTCTGTTTCGCCGCTGGGTTCAAAGACGGCTTCGCTGGGTGGGTTGAAGAAATAAATGACTCGGGTGCGGAGGAGTTCATATTGCAAGGAAAGCCGGCTGCGAATTGGGGGAAGTAAGGCGATGAGAATACCGAGCAGGATCACGCCTGCGACCCACCAACGCTTGTCGATATTTTTTAGTCTATTCATGAAAAGGATTATACATGGATACATAAGGTTGGGTTAAATACAGCTAAGTATTTGGCGTTTGGTACTTTCGGGGGGATTTTTTGATTGCGCACAATATCCTCACAATTACCAGTAACTTTCGTTGATTGAAAACGACCAGCCTAATATCACCTGTGAATGTCTAGCTTCCAGGCTGAAAACCTTGTTTGACGATTGGAGA
>DAOQPR010000016.1:0-17363 GCA_035333265.1 Anaerolineales bacterium | reverse complement strand
TGAAAATCCAACCCATACCACGTGCCGCCGACTTCCAGTCCACGGTCTTTGGGCATGATGTTTAAATAACGGGTCGCGCCCGCCACCCTGCCAGACTCAAGGTGAATTGCGACAAAAGGAAGGTCTCCGCCTTTTTTCTCGCGCTCCAAAATATCCAGTACCCAGTTACGCATATCGGTTTCTGTTTTCATGTCGCCATATAACATAAAACTCCAGAAGTCCTGCCCAACACCGATCTCTGTCAAGCCGGGAATATGCTGTTCACCCATCGGTTCAAGGCGGACATGTTTCCCTTTCAGCACGACTCGTTGAATCCAATCACTCATCTCTCAACCACTCCTCTTCTTTCTTATCCTGCGACGGCAGATACGGCATGGCAGGTCCATCTACGCCGAGAAAATCAGCCAAAGCCGCACGCATCGCGGTACGATCATCCCAAAGAAATTCGGTCTTGCCAAAACACATCGACTGTTCATGCCCCTTCCCACACGAGAGGACAATATCGCCAGGCTGTGCCAGCTTCAACGCAAACTTGATGGCTTCGCCGCGATCTGGCACACGCCAGAAGTTCTCGCCTTCGCGTCTGCTCTTGGACCTCATGCCTGCTGCCATTTCCTCAAGGATTCCATCCAACGATTCGATTCGTGGGTCTTCGGCGGTCAATACCGTCAGGTCTGCCAACTCTGCAGATGTCTCTGCCATCATGCGGCGTTTCTCTTTATCTCGCAGCCCTGCAGAGCCAAAGACAGCGATCACACGTTTATCTGTCATCGTTCTGCCTGCTTCTAAAGCAACTTTCAATGCATTGGGGGTATGAGCAAAATCCACAATGGCTGTAAAGTTCTGCCCCATGTCAATACGCTCCATGCGACCGGGAATGCCTTCAAGTGAAGCGATTCCCTTTGCGGCTATTGCAGGGTCAATGCCCAATCCATAAACAGCCGCCGTCAACGCGGCAAGACAATTTGAGACGTTATATGCCCCAACCAAGTTGCTCGATGTGGCTACACGAAAATCTTTAGACACCGCTGTAAAGTGGATTCCCGATGGACTGTATTCAATATTCATTCCGCGGACGTCACTCCCCTCACCCAGCCCGTAATTGATCTTTTTGGTTTTGATAAAGTCATTCAGAAAATCAAAAGATTTCTTGTCGTCAAAATTGATCACACCCAAACGCGGATTACCCTGCGGTTTGGCTCGCGTCCACGTGAGGCTTTCAAATAATCTTGCCTTGGCGTCACGATAGTTCTCGTACCCACCATGTTCATCCATATGTTCGTGTGTGATGTTGGTAACGACGGCGATATCAAATTCACAGGCATCCACGCGGCGTTGCGACCAGCCATGAGAAGTGGTTTCCAGCACAACATGAGTCAGACCGGCAGCCACCATTTTTGCAAGGTAACTCTGAACGTCATGCGCATCCGGGGTGGTAACATGAAAGCCGGTATCCAGAACTTCATCTCCAATGACCGCATTCACCGTTGAGATCATCCCTGCCTTGATGCCTGCTGCGATCAAGACTTTGTAAAGCAAGTTGCTCGTCGTCGTCTTGCCATCGGTGCCGGTCACACCGATGACGGTCAGCTTACGGGCGGGAAAACCATGAAACGCCGCGGCAAGCCAGGTTAAGGAATGACGCGCGTTCTCAAGTCGAATGTAAGGGACGGAGAATCCGCCCAGGTCTCGATCTCCCACCACAGCCGCTGACCCCATGTCGATCGCTTTTTGAATGTAGGAATGACCGTCAGCATCACGCCCACGCATGGCGACAAAAAGATTCCCAGGCTTTACAACACGGTTATCAATGGCAATGCCGTTAATCTCCACTTCGGGAATATCGGAAGGGTATGAAAAGGGAAAGTCGGTGAACAGTTGATTCAAATGCATGGATGAAGGTATCTCCGTCAACGGGCAATAAAAAAGGGTTTTGACGATTCTATCGTCAAAACCCTTTACTGCCAAATAAGGGTATGGCTATTCCGCCCGCACCAGCTTGATATTGAAGTAATAGGAGGCTGCCGACTTTCGGAAACTGCGCCATAAAAGCACATACATCTCTGCACCTCGTGATGAAGTGATATCTCCCAGGTCAACCACGGATTTCCAGCCAAAACATTCCTTTAATATCTTTGTAACACTTGCCTTTGCATCCTGACTATTGCCGCTGACGAAAACATCCGTCTTTTCAGGAAGCATGGTCGGATGGATGATGATCTCGCTGTTGATGGTGTTAAGTGATTTTACGACAAAGGTATCAGGAAACTCACGCTGAAGCTGTTCGCCGAGCGAATCGTCATTACAGACGGTCAGACTCCAAGCATCGGTCGAATAGTCGAGGGGGTTGGCGGTGTCGATGAGGATCTTCCCTTTCATGTTTGCCGCGCCCGCCATTCGCATCGCATTCAGGGAAGCGGTTCCCATGGTGCAATTGAAAAGGATGTCACCGAATGCTGCAGCATTTGCAAAAGTACCAAACAAGGCGTGGATTCCGCCCTCCTCTTTTGCCCATGCAACCGCCTTCGGATTATCGGCATCTCGTGCTCCCAGCATCACTTCATGTCCGCATTGCACAAGCTTTGAAGCAATGGTTTGACCTACGACTCCCGTACCCAATACGCCAAATTTCATGGTGAGCTCCTTATCGTGCGAAGGTTTTAGTTTTATGCTCGGGCTGCTCGTCCGTTCATTAATCGTTAGTATAACTAAAATTCTGCTTCAACGATAGCCCAAATTTCCGATTTTTCAAAATTCTACTTTTGAGGTTTATACAACTTCCTTGGTCATTTTGGTCTTGAGCCATTTCAGGCGAAATGTCTCTTCGCGCTCGCGTTCCTCCAGAGAGCTGACGATAAACTCGATCTGGTGCTTGTATTGTGGAATGAAAATATGTTGGAGCGCATTTACCCGGCGCTGAGTCTTGCGTAATTCATTGGCAAGCCGCCAGACGGCAGCCGTGAGCATGGAAAGTTGGGGTATCCGCAACAACACCTCGCGGAAAGCATCGCTGGCCTCATCCAATACGGCGGAGGTGTCCCCTGGGCTGTAGGGAAGTTTTGGCGGTTCGCCGCGTGCTTCGATCTGTGGAATAGCCACCCCCATGATGCCTCGTAAACGCAAATGCACATCCACGGTCTTATTGACCGCCAGGGATGCCCATTCAACATGGTCGGAGCCCATCACCAACCGTGCTTTCTCCATGGCATCATATGCTGTTTCAAGCAAAGCCCAAACTTCCTTTTGCAAGGTATCGGCCTCTTTCGCCACACGAACCAATTCACCGGTCAGAGCTTCACGTTTGCGATCGAGGATCTCATGACCCTCCTTCGCAAAGCGCAACTCCTTTTTGAGGCGAATCAGGTTCGTGCGGGTGGGAGCGATATTAATTTGCGGCATCGTCGCTCCGGTAATATTGCGCGATCTCGTCAAGCGTAACGCGGGTGAGTTCCTTTTTGGGCAGCATGGAAAGTAATTTCCAGCCGATCTCAAGAGTTCGCTCGATGGTGCGATTTTCGGTAAAGCTCTGGTTGACGAACTCACGCTCGAACGCGCGTCCAAACTTAAGATATTTCTGATCCACCTCGGTGAGTTCCTCCTCGCCGATCACGGATGCCAACGCACGCACGTCCTGTGTTTTTGCGTAGGCCGCATAGAGCTGTGCGCCCCAACGCGGGTGATCGTCACGAGTTCGATTCTTGCCGATCCCATCCTTCATCAAACGCGAAAGGCTGGGCAACACGGCCACAGGAGGATAAATACCTGCAAAATTCAGTTCACGCCCTAACACAATCTGCCCTTCTGTAATATAACCAGTCAGGTCTGGCATTGGGTGGGTGATGTCATCGTTTGGCATGGTGAGGATGGGAATCTGGGTAATGGATCCCTTGCTTGTACGGATACGTCCAGTTCGTTCGTACATGGAAGCGAGATCGCTGTATAAATACCCCGGATACCCCTTACGGCTTGGAACTTCACCGCGTACATTGGAAATCTGACGCAGGGCCTCGCCGTAGTTGGTCATATCGGTCAACACGACGAGCACGTGTTTTTCGAGTTCATAAGCAAGATATTCGGCAAGGGTCAACGCCGCACGCGGGGTAACGATACGTTCGACAGGAGGGTCATCCGCCAAATTCAGGAACATTGCCACACGGGTCAAGGCTCCGCTTTCAGTAAAAGAGCGCCGGAAGTAATCAGCCACATCGTTCTTTACGCCCATTGCAGCAAACACAATGGCGAATTCCTCGCCATCACTGGCTGGCGCGCCAGCCACCTTGCCGAGGGTCGCCTGGCGCACGATCTGCGCTGCAAGTTGGTCATGCGGCATCCCGGCCCCGGAGAACAAGGGAAGTTTTTGACCGCGTAAAAGGGTATTCACACCATCGATGGTGGAAATGCCGGTTTGAATGTAATCACGCGGATAGATACGTGCTGTGGGGTTGATCGGCTGGCCGTTGACATCCCGATAGGAGTCGGTCAATGGCTCGGGGCCGCCATCAATGGGGTTTCCCAAGCCGTCGAAGATGCGTCCGAGCATTTCCTCGGCAACAGGGATCTGAAGTGTGCCGCCCAAAAAGCGCACACGGGTCCCGTCGATTGAAAGGCCGGTGGAGCCAGCAAAGACCTGCACCACTGCAAACCCTTCACCCACTTCCAACACACGGCCACGGCGGTGTTGACCGCGCGAATCTTGAATCTCGACCACTTCGTCGTAACTAACCTTCGCACCGCCTTCGACCACCACAATGGGGCCTTCGATTCGGGCAACGCCCACGACCTCCTGACCACCTTGCACTGTTACCTGGCTCATGATCTATACTCCGCATCCAATTGACCCATTTGCTGGTCAATCTGATTTTGTATCTCATCGAACTTATGCATCTCCTCATTGGTGACAGACGATTTTGCGCGAATGATCGTATCCACCACAGGCAGATCGTGGATGAGATTGATCGGCGCGCCACGTTTGACGATAGCCATGCCTCGCTCATGGAAATAAAGCACAAGCTCAAGCAGGCGGATCTGTTTATCGACGGAAGCATAAGCGTCAACAGAATCCGTTGCATTCTGTTGAAGGATGCCTTCACGAATGAGGCGAGTGGTCTCAAGCACCATACGCTCGGTATAGGGAAGTGCATCCGGGCCAACCAGCTTGACGATCTGGGATAGCCGCGCTTCCTCGCTCAACAACTCCATGGCGCGGTTGCGCATGGCCAGCCAATCCTTACCAGTCTTTTCACGCCACCAATTTCCAACATCTTCAATGTATTCGCTGTAACTATCCAGCCAATTGATGGCAGGAAAATGGCGGGCCGATGCAAGCGATTTATCCAATGCCCAGAAACAACGAATGAAACGTTTGGTGTGCTGGGTGACAGGTTCGGAAAAGTCACCGCCTGGAGGAGACACCGCTCCAACGATGGAAACCGATCCCTGCGTACCATTCAAATTATTTACATAACCTGCACGCTCGTAAAATTCAGCAAGACGCCCGGCCAGATAAGCAGGATAACCTTCCTCTGCGGGCATTTCTTCGAGACGGCCGGAAACTTCACGTAGAGCTTCCGCCCAGCGGGAGGTCGAATCGGCCATCAAGGCCACATGGTAGCCCATATCACGATAGTATTCCGCAATGGTAATCCCGGTATAAATGCTGGCTTCTCGTGCGGCCACAGGCATGTTGGATGTATTTGCGATAAGTACAGTGCGCTCCATCAGCGGATTTCCCGTCCGCGGGTCGATCAAATGCGGGAACTCCTGCAACACCTCGGTCATTTCGTTTCCACGCTCGCCGCATCCAATATAGACGATGATGTCTGCATCAGCCCATTTGGCAATGCTATGCTGGGTAACGGTCTTCCCAGACCCAAACGGGCCTGGAATACCTGCCGCACCGCCCTTTGCAACCGGGAAAAATGTATCAAGGATCCTTTGCCCGGTGATCAATGGGGTGCTTGCGCCCCGGCGGTTGATAAAAGGTCGGGCGCGCCGAACAGGCCAACGTTGAAGCATAGAGGCGGTCTTTTCCTCCTTACCGGTTTTGATCCTGGCGATCGTTTCAACGACTGTATATTCACCCGTGGCTGCGATCCAGGTAACCTCACCTGCATCGTCGGGATGAAGCATCACGCGGTGTTCAAAGGTGTCGGTTTCCATCACAACGCCAAGAACATCCCCACCTTTAACCTTATCTCCAATCTTTACCTTTGGAGAAAATTTCCATTTCTTTTCACGGCTTATCGAATCAAAGCGTGCGCCGCGGTTGATAAAGGAACCCACTGCTTCCTCGATCAAAGGGAGCGGCCTTTGCACGCCGTCATAAATGCTTTGGATCAGACCCGGGCCAAGCTCCACTGAAAGCGGCAGACCCGTACCATAGATCGGAGCGCCGGTCTGCATACCCGAGGTCTCTTCGTATACCTGCACAGTCATCTGGTCGCCTTTAAGACCAATCACCTCACCCACAAGCCGTTCAGCGCCCACTTCCACAAGTTCGAGCATGCCTACATATTTGGAACCGCGGGCGCGTACAACCGGCCCGCTGATCCATGTGATCGTTCCGACTTGTTCGCTCATACCTTTTCTCCCATCAAGACCTTGTAAACCGAGGAACGCAGGGAACTCTGTAAACGGCTTAGGCGGGTTTCAAGAGTATTGTCGTAATACAATCTTCCACCTGCAGCGCTAATTACCACGCCGGTTCCGTCTTCCAAATTTTGCCCGGCGGAGAATTTCCCATTGAGTTCTTTGGAGAGTTGATCCAACTTCAAGGCTTTTTTTGTGGCTTCATCCATCTGAATTTCAGCTTCTGTTACATTCAATTGGGTCAGCGCCTCGCGTGCCAGCATAGAGGCAATGGCAGCATAATCGGAGCGTTGCTTAACAGACCCAAGTTGTTTGCGAACCTCATCAAAGACATCACTTAGGAGTTTTTCACGTTGTTCCAATTGCGAGGAACGGGCTTTCAATTGGGATGTTGCCGAAGACTGGCTTCGAAGCCGATCAGCATCCTCTTTTGCATGGTCAAGGATGGCTTTCCGCTCCGCCTCCGCCTGGTTTTGAGCCCGCTTCCGAATAGCCTCGGCCTTTTCCTTCGCCTCAGCATGAAGCCGCTCCGCCTCATCTCGAGCCTCCGCCATGATCGCACGTGCAAGTAATTCAATATCTTCCGCTTCAGATTTCATAAGGCTAAATCCAATCTTTCTCCTCGAGACAATGATCCAAAGGGTGATCTATAGCTTGATGCCGATCGCCCGCAGGACGATATCGCCAAGCGATGCCTGACCTTCGGGCACGCCGCCGCGCGATGGGATTTCAACCACCAGCGGGATGGTACTCCGCAGACTGAGGTGTTCCATCCGTGCGGGAATCATTGCCGCCACCTCCTGGGTGACGAGCACGATCCCGATGTCCTTGTTGGCTTGCGCCTCATCCAGCGCCTTGTTGACCTCGTCCGCAGTGGTGGCGGTGATTCCGCCCACACCTGCCAGCGAGAAGCCAAGCACGGCATCCGGGTGACCGATGACCAGGATCTTCATGGATTAGAGAATGAGGAAGGAGATGATCAAGCCGTAGATCGCGATCCCTTCGGAGAGACCCACGAAGATGAGCGCGCGACCGAAGGATTCGGGTTTCTCGGCAGTGGCGCCCACAGCCGCCGCGCCGGAGTTACCGACCGCGATACCGGCGCCGATACATGCCAGGCCCGTTGAGAGAGCCGCGGCAAGGGTGGCGTATTGATCCACGGCCCCGGCTTCCTGCGCGGAACCAGCCGCCAACACGGAGGTCGGCGAAGCGAACCAAACCAGTGCCAGCCCGGCCGCGAACATGCCGACCAAAAAGTTGAAGGCATTAAATCCATTGACCATGCGCGAAACAGCCTGCACAGGGCTGGACTTACCGTTCTGCAACAAATAGACAACTGCCGGAATAACCGGGATCAGACCCACGAGCACTGCGAATACCAAGAACATTGTTTATCTCCTTTTATTGAGTTGGTGTACGAAAGAAATATGTTCGAAAATTCGTTATTATCACTTCGGCTGTTGCTATGCCTCCTCTTTCGAGGGACTCAACTTAAGCGGCTCGAACTGCATCCCGCCGCCGTGGAAGAACTTGCCGAGGATTTCGTAGTAATGCAAACGCATGGTCTGAATGTAGACGATCAGACCTTCGAAGCCGATGATGAACAGGTTGCCAATGGCGATCGTGACCCAGAAACCGAGGGTCGGTTCCTCACCCGCCAGCGCGAAGATGGCAAGGCTCAGACCACCGTGCGCCACTGCGAAAGCGCCCACACGAATGAATGAGAGCGTGTTGCTCAACATGCTGATGCTTGTTTCCACCAGGTCCATCACCGACTGGACGAGGAACATGCCGAACCCGCCAATGCCTGTCCCCTCGATCAGGGTGTGTCCCTCCACCATGTTACGGAAGAAACCGCCGAACGTGACGAACACGCCGAACACGATCATCAGGATGGTATAAGGCAGCGGAAGCTTATACAAAGCAACCGCGATCTTGGGTGCAAGCGCTGTCGAGCCAAAGAAACCGCCAAAGACCAGCGCCAGGAAGCACAAGTAGAACAGGAAGGTGGTAATCCCCGTGTGACCGAAGAGCAGGTGAGCCCAGTCCCTCGAGCGGATGTTATTGAACATGCTCAACAGGAAGCTGAAGACCAAAATGACAATACCAACATCGATGGCAATGCTGAGTACGTTCAGAATACTTTCCATCGGGCTGATCCAGGTCGGCTCGAAATGGAAATGCAGATATTCTTCTATCAGATGCCCTTCAAAGCCGAAAATGCTTCCATACAGGTATCCGAAAAACGCCGCCGATGCGCCACAATAGGCAAAAAGGAGTCCGAGGCTTTGCATCCCTTTCAGGAATATCTTGTTATGTGCCAGCAAACCCAAGACCAGCATCAACAAACCCTGACCGAGATCACCAAACATCGCGCCATATAAAAGCGGGAAGGTAAATGCCACAAGCAGGGTCGGGTCGAGTTCACCGTAACTGGGATGCCCATAAGTGCCGACCAATGATTGGAACGGCTTGAGCCATTTGTTCTGGGTCAACGCAACCGGTACATTTGAATGATGCCCGGAACGGCTGGTAGCCATGGTCTCGATCAGAATTTCGCGTGAAGCTTCCTTGAGTCTTGTCGTAAGGTTATTCAAATCCGCCGTCGGCACCCAGCCAACCACAACATAGGTATGGCGCAATTGACCATAATGAATGATCGCATCTGCCATGATACGGCTGATATGGACATCCCAAAGCAAATCCTGCAATTCTGATTTATGAGATACCCCCAACCTGGTAAGGCCTGCTTCCAGACTCGAAATCTTTTCCTTTACCGCTTCGATCTCCTGCTTCAGCATCCCTGATATTTGTTCAGGTGTTCCTGTGAATTCATCCGGCAGGCTCAAAGGATTGAGGTATGCACTCTTTGCAGCACGCTCCAAAATATCGGAGTTACTCCGAGGTCCCAGGATCCATACAACCGGCTTCTGCGCATCCTCACGCAGGACAAAAAACACATGCGGAACTCTCAACAGGCTCGTCCGCAATCTACTGATATTCGCCGCCGGGACGATCCCCAAAATGGAATACATGAAGGCTGACTTATTCAACGCCCCCACTTCCACATTGACATCTGCAATAGGTTCCAGTTGACGGAGTTGACTTTCCAACAATTCAAGCCGCTTCCGCTCACCCGACAATTGCTCGCTGACCCCTTTGACTTCATCCTCGATCCGATCCACCACCGAACGTACCGCATCCATATCCACCATCGTATCGATCGCGGGCCTGTTCGGATATTCCTCTGGAAGACCGACGGTTTGCAAAATGGATTGGGTCCGGCGTTCAAGCGCGGCATATGCCCCGGCTTTCTCCTGCCATGTATTTGGCCCAAGGCTTTCCAGGCCCAGGTTGGCGCTATCAACCTGGTGAAAAACACCGTATCCACTTAACGCTTTTGTAACAGCCACAAGGTCTTTTGCTGGTACGATCAACTCAACTTCAGACATTTCCTTCGGAAATAACATGGCATCTCCATAAAACGTATTGATTATGGCAATCCATACTCCTTGCAAGGAGTTGGAAAGAAGACAGGGTTATTGGATCAAATTTGTTTTCAGCAACAAGGGCCGGAATTCCTCATCAGCGAGTTTCGATGATTTTGCTTCGATTAATACAATCAAGTCTTGAATCTCAAAATCACTCAGCAACAGGTATGCCAACGGAAGTCCAATGTGAAATGGATCACCGATGAATGTTGATACACATTGGCGCATCACCTGTTGTTTGAGTAACTGCTCAAGTTTTGGCAGGCCAGATTGGGGCCGGTCAAGAAGCGAATTAACATCTGCAATGTTCGGGTAGATTCGGGAAATCACCGAGGCAATATCCGCTCCGGCGGCAATGGCACGGATGTCCTCATCCCGAACGCGATACCCAAAAGGCAGGGTGTAATTGATCAATTCTTCTTCAGAAAGGCTGTGATAGATTTTATAGCGTATCACCCACATCAGGTTGTTCAAATCAAGCAGCGACCCGATTAACTTTCCGCCCATTTCGCGATCCTTGCCCTTAAGTCCCTTAACCTCACCCCACAACTTACGCCAGTAATCCAAATCAAGCGCCACTTCCAGAGTGAATAGGTTCTGCTCAGTGGAGAAACGTTTCATTGCAAACGACATGGTCGCCTCGTAAGGCGTTCCATGCAGCAGTTCCACTGCCGAGGAAACACTCCCCGATTCGACCATGGCCTGCGCCGGAATGGATGAGAATGCGCCAAATGGAAACAATACCTCACGCACCCGATCCCATGCAGGCAGGTCAGAGTTCCAGGATGAAACGGTTTGAATACTCCGTAAAACGGCCTTAAGATTCCCCACTTCAAAGTAACGAAAAAGCTGGCGCACCAAGGGTCGCGTCTGCTCTGGAGCTTGTTGGACTACACTGGAATAAGAATCAGCCAGCCGGTTTCGAAGTTGATGAATGACCCGGCGTGGTGTTAATTCGTTATCTTTTAGTCCGGAAAGATATTTTCCATAGGGGGTATTTTTTAAAGCGCCGATCAGGGACGAAAAATCGGGTGAGTCACTGAGTCGGGCCATTTCCTGGGGTGTGAGCAAGAAAGAGTACATTGCCCGCACCCGTGTGCTGATTGCCGCGTAACCAGAAACGCCGCTCGCCATGGATCAAGCCCCGCCAAGAACACGTTCCAATACAAATGCGACAGCCTTATCGAAGTTTCGTTTTGCAGACGCTTCGAATTCGCCACTTTTAGACGCTTCATCCGCGGCAATTTGACCGGATGCATCACTGGCCTGTGCATCAGAGATCATTTTACGTGCCTCTTCATGAGCGTCTGCTTTGGCTTTGGCAATCAACGCTTGCGCTTCCTGCTCCGCCTTTACAGGAATTTCCTGCGCTTCACGTTTTGCCTTTTCTTGAATTTCCTGTGCCTGCTTTTCGATCTCAAGGACTTGCTGAATGTGTTTCTCGTTCATAACGATTCACCTCACTCATTGCATACTACCTGGAGAACTAATTAATGCCCGCTATTGTAAAGTATAAATACCTGACAATCAAGGGGCAAATTACCATATTTGTACAATTAAGAACCAACTCAATCCGATGAATACATATTGTTGAGATATGTTTTCGATATACACAAATAAAAAAAGAGGACTTTGGCAAAACCAAAGTCCTCTTTTGATTACGATTGGTTACTTCAAATTCTGGCGTAGGCCTTCAAGTTTACCGGCCACAGAGCCGTCGAGCACCTTATCACCTACTTTGATGACAAGCCCACCCAAAATGGAGGGATCGACGCGGAATGAAACTTCCTGTGCGCCAGACTTGGCAAGCACATCCGATTTGACGGCAGCTTCTTCATCCTTGGTCAAGGGAAGTGCGCTGGTCACTTCGGCGGAGCTTCCTTTGAAATCAGCATCTGAAAGCGCAACTACTTTACCGGACTTCACGCCGGAGAAGAATTCGTTGAGCAGTGCATGTTGTTTCTTTTCATCGAGCGCCTCACCGACCAGTTTGTTTGCAGCAGCAATGGCGAGCGCAGCAACCTGTCCGCGCAAATCGCCCAAGATGCGATTGCGTTCCACTTCGGCTTCCGCCAGAGCAGCATCACGGGCCTTTGCAGCTTCCGCTTCTGCCGCAACTTTTACATCCTTGCCTGCCACAGCAGCGCGTTCTGTAGCTTCGCGCACCACTTTGCCAGCTTCTGCCTGGGCATCCGCGAGGATCTTGGCAGCCTGTTTTTCTGCATCGTTGCGGGCTTCTGCAGCGACACGAGCATCTTCCAAGCCTTGTGCGATCTTCTTTTTGCGGGTCTCCATCATATCCAGCATGGGCTGATAAACCCAGGCGTTCAGTGTGAGGAACACAATGATGAACGCAATGATCTGGACAATGAGCAGACCGAGATTAATACCTAATGCTTCCATGGTTCAATGCTCCTTGAAATTACACAACTTTGAAGAGCATGAGGAATGCGATGACCAGGCAGTAGATCGCGATCGCTTCAGAGAACGCGATGCCGAGGATCATATTGGTCAAAAGATTACCGTAGGTATCGGGGTTGCGGGCCATACCGGTAAGGGCGCCCTGAACACTCAAACCGATTCCAACACCAGCGCCTGCGGCACCGATCATCGCCAAACCTGCGCCAACAAAGCGCATCGCATCTAAAATATTACCTTCCATGATTCAAGCCTCCTTGAGATTCCTTTAGTTATAGTGATTACATTTCGTGCGCTTCTGCATGCGCTTCTTCGTGGTGTTCATCGCCATGTCCCTGGGTAGCCTGCGCCATGAAGACCATGGTCAACATACCGAACACAAAGGCCTGAATAACACCAACAAACAATTCGAACATCATGATCATCGCGGGTAGAATGGAAATATTACCGAGTAACCCGGCAACGATGGCAACCAATACGATGCCCGCGAACATATTACCGAACAAACGGAATGCAAACGAGAGCACCTTCGAAAGTTCGGAGATCAACTCAAGCAAGCCCACCAAAAAGTCCATTGCACCAAAGAAGGGCACTTTGAACATGCGGCGGGTGTTGAAAAACTTGCTCAAATAGCCAAGTCCCTGCGCGCGGAAGCCGATCACCTGGATCATCACAACGGCGATGAGGGCCAATGATGCGGTGAAGTTCAAATCCACAGAAATACCGCGGAAGAACGGCGCAAGGATATAGCCGCCCTCTTCCAGCTTGGCAGGTTGAAGAAGTGCCCAACCGCCACCAAGTTCTGAAATGGCATGCCCTTCGCCGTGTGCATGGTGCAGAACACCAATCGACTCAAAACCGGGGATCAACTTGAGCAGGTTTGCAAACAGCACATAGATCATAATGGTTGCAAACCAGGGGAAGATCATTCGCGCATACTTACCCGCAGAACCTTCGGTGAGATTGTAGAGCATCTCAACCAGGGCTTCCATCAAGTTACCAACGCCTTGCGGCACCAGATCAGACTGTGCGCTTTTGTTGATAGAACGATTTGTGGCGAATGCCAACCACATCAGCAGGATAATCGTCACCGCCAAAGTGGGAAGCGTATTCACCAAATAGAATGGACCCAAGCCAAGGAAATTCTCAGCAATGGGTTCCTCGATCAATTTTTCGGCAGCAACCGTGATCTCAGGCTGAACCGCTGGGAAAAAATAGGTTCCCAGCACAAAGCCTACAATCATCAGGACCAGAACGATCCAACGCCGCCAGGGGGTACGTTTTTGGGTTTCCAAGCCCCGCCTCCTAAGCAGAAGTTTTATTTTCTTCGGTCTCGTATTTTTCCTTCAACCGAGCCAGCGCCCTGCGCGAAAGCCACAGCATCAGAAGGACCGAAATGGGAATACCAGCAAACAACAGCACCAGCGTAAACATCGGCTTGGTGCCAAATTGACTATCAAGCCACAATCCGCCAAAAACAGAAGCGAGAATTACTGCTAGGGTCAAACACCCCACCTGCCCAATTACCACGATGAGCAGGGTCTGCACCATGGAGTTTCGCCTTTGTTGCGGGTCCGATTGTGTCATGTTGCACGATTATAACTGACAGGTCCAAGAGCGTCAAACGAAATTGGAAAAAGGCTTTGGGAAGGCTCGCCTGAGGGATTTTGACGAATCCCACCATCTTGCGCCTCCTTCTTAACCTTTGACCTGCCTCTATTTTCTGATAATGATCATGGGCCGCAGACGGTCGATCACAACCTCTCGTCGCGGCCCATGATCGGTTAGAACAAATTCAACGCGCCCGCATCCGACCAGTGGAAAAATGGGGCAAACAACGTGCCAAGAACGATCACACCCAGCACCAAAACGACCAGGGCGATCCTATAAGGCTGCGTCAACGGAACCGGGTGATTTTCCTCATCCTGTTCCGGCAGACGATACAGGTACACAAATTTCAATACATTGAGGTAGTAATACACGCCAATGATCGAATTGATGATACCCACAATGACCAGCCAGGTATACCCAGTTTGCACACCGGCGGCAAAGACAAAGACCTTGGCAACAAACCCGCCGAAGGGAGGCATTCCCGCCAGGGAAAGGAAGGCTGCCAGCATCATCAAGCCCAGCAAGGGATTGCGGCGGCTGAGACCGGCATAATCTGAGATCTCTTCAAGGCCTGTAATGCGGTTGAAGGCCATCACAATACCGAAGGCCAGCAGATTAGTGGCAATATATGCAGCCAGATAAAAGACCACGCTTGCCGCCCCAAGCTGATTGAAAGCCACCACACCGATCATGGCATAGCCTGCATGGGAGATCGAGGAGTAAGCCAACAGGCGTTTGATATTCGTTTGCGGAAGCGCCAACAAGTTACCCACTGTCATGGAGATCGCCGCCAAAACCGCCAGGACCATCGTCCATGTTGCTGAGAAATCAGGGAAAGCTACGAAGAACAGGCGCAAAATAACCGCAAAGCCTGCCGCTTTGGAAGCCGTGGAAAGATACCCAGCCACCGGGGTTGGCGCACCCTGGTACACATCTGGAGCCCAAAAGTGAAACGGAACAACCGATACTTTGAAACCCAAACCCACAACCACTAGTAGAACGAGACCAAACGCGATCAAGGGAGAAACATCGCCCGAGGTTAACTTCACGGCAATGTCATTCAGGTTGGTCGTCCCCGAGAAACCAAAGACCAGGCTGAAGCCATAGAGCATGACTGTGGAAGCCAGCGTACCGTACAGAAGGTATTTAAAACCTGCTTCGGTGGAACGTTCGTCATTGAGCAGGAAACCTGAGAGGATATATAGCGGGATGGATGCCGTCTCAATCGACAGATAGAGCATGACCAGATCCGATGAAGCAGCCATCAGGTTCATGCCGAGAAGCGAAGCCAGCAACAAAAGGTAGGCTTCGCCGCGACGACCAGCCCGTTCATGATCCATCAACAAAAGTGCGGTAGCTGCTCCGGCAAACATAAACAACATTTTGAGGAAAAAGCCAAGCCAGTCAAAGCGAATCATGCCGCCAAGGACAGCTACGGGCTCACCCGGACGCCCAAACAACAAGCTGATGAAGATGGACAACAACAGCCCGCCCGCAGTAAGCCAACCGGCATTACGACGTTGGTCTTCCTTCCAGAACGGCTCGAAGATGAGGACTAAAACCCCAATGGTCAGGATCAGGATTTCGGGAAGAATGGAGGCGAAGGTCAATGAAGTGAACATTATGCACCTCCCAATAAGCGCAGCACATTCTCAACGCCTGTTTCCACCATTGGCACCATAATCGAGGGGAACAAACCGATGGCGATCATGAATAGGCAGAGGGTGGCGATGGCGACTTTATCCAGAACTGTGACATCACCAATATGCCCTTCGAGATTTTCAGGCATGGGGGAGAAAAATACTTTGCGAATGTTGATCATGATATATGCGGCCGTAATGATGATGGAAATGGAGCAAATGACAGCGACCAGCCATTGCCTGCCCCAAACACCCATGAAAATTGGAAATTCGGCTATAAAGCCGGAGAAGCCAGGCATACCCATTGATACCAAACCGCCAATGATGAAGCCGATGGTTGGCCAGGGCATGACCTTTGAGATGCCGCCCAACTCAGGGATCATACGGGTGTGAGCACGGTCGTAGATCATACCGGTCACGGCAAAGAAGAGAGCTGTCATGACGCCATGCGAAAACATCTGCACTCCCGCGCCCACCAAACCATTATGGTTCAGTGTGGAGATGCCGAGCATCACCAGACCCATGTGTGAAACGGAGGAGAAACCGATCATATATTTCATATCGGTTTGGACGAAAGCGATGTATGCCCCGTACACAACGGCCACACCTGCGAAGGTCATTATGAGCCATGACCAGTGTTTTGCGCCTTCGGGTAAAAGCATCACACCCACGCGAAGAGCGGCGAAGGCGCCAAGCTTCATCAACACGCCTGCATGGAACATGGAAACGGCAGTTGGAGCCGCCACGTGGCCATCCGGCGACCAGTTGTGGAAGGGCCAGATACCGCCCAGCACAGCGAAGCCCAGAAAGACCGGCAGGAACCAGATATTTTGAAATTCGGGTGAGAAACCTGCGCCTTCCATTCTAAGCATGTCGAAGGAGAGTACGCCCGTATTCTGATATTGCACCCAGTACATTGCCAGGGCGCCGACCAGGGCAACTACGGAGCCAATGAACAGATACAGGGTCAGTTTCATTGCAGCGTATTCACGGGTCTTGACCCAGCCCCAAATGGCGATGAGCAGGTACATTGGGAACACGGCAATTTCATAGAAGAAGAACAACATGAACAGGTCAAGCGAGACGAACACACCAAACACACCGCCAGCCAACAGGAACAGGAAGGCAAAGAACTCGCGTGGTCTGTCTTGAATGCCCGCCATGACATGCGGGTCGTCATTTCCCCAGGAAATGAGCACGCCTGTGAACATGACGATGCCGGTCAACAGCACGAGCGGAGCGCTCATGCCGTCCACGCCGAAATGAAGTTCGATGTGAACCGGGTAAATATTCAACCAGTTATATTTCTCAATGAACTGGTATCCCTGCATATGACCAAGCAGATATTGCAGATAGACCCAGGCGGAGAGCAGCAGGTCGATCACTGCGGAAGCCAGAGCCACAGCCCTGATTTCATTCTTCCGATTGGCGGGCATCATTAACATCAACATGCCAGCGGCAAAGGGAAGGAAGGTTATTACGCTCAAGATTGGAAAATTCATAATCACCTCGTATTGCGTAATGCGTAATTCGTAATTTACGCATTACGGAATTACGCATTAGAAGAGGGCCGTCACGGCTTTGTTGATAACTTCAAGGATCCACATGGGCCAGA
>DAOQPR010000015.1:13471-17685 GCA_035333265.1 Anaerolineales bacterium | reverse complement strand
GTTTGCGGATTTTTTGGGCAGATTTGAGCATGTGATGGGAAATTTGTAGTTGTTGCCTCTTCTATAGGATTTTATGTTTTTTCTTATGAAAACTTTAAAGTAATCAAATTTGTCGAACTAAGTTCTGATATCGGCGACTTAGCTATTACTCCAAATGGTCAACTACTGGCAGTGAGTACTAGAGAAAATGTATTAATTTACGAATTCAATAGCCTTAACTTGATAAATACTATTGAACGAAGTGCTACAAATTTAGTTTTTTCACCAGATGGAAAAACTTTAGCAATGGGAATGGGAGACTGGCATTTCTGTAAAGAAAGCGGACCTATTGAGTTATGGAATGTCGATACATGGAATCTACAACAGACGATGGTTGAAGAATTTAATTGTATTGGAGATTTGATTTTTTCACCTAGCGGGAAATATCTTGCGGTTTCAAACTTTGATGTAATAGTTTGGGAAATTACTGACAATGAATATAAATTGAAATTTGAAAACGGGGGATGTAATGTTTTCGAAAAAAATTTAGCATTTACTAAAGATGAAAAAAAATTGATTGTCGAGACATTGGCAGACAGTGGACGCGACAATATCTGTCTAATCAATATGATGGATGGCAAAATTCTCGGCGTTTTAGAAAATGAAAGTTATCCTGACTACTCATGCCGACCATACATAATTATGTCTCCAGACGGAAATTTTATGGCAGCTAGTTTTGACGGGAAAATTTCCATTTGGCAAATGAACGAATTAAAACGAATACACAATTTGGGAAAAGAAAAAGAGTGCGCTTATAGTGGAAAATGGCTGCCTGATAATAAAACCTTAATAACCTTATCTAATCACCAGCTACAGATATGGGATGTCCCTAATGAGAAATTAGTTTACTCTGAATTTATATCCCAACAGTCTTTCCCAATAAATGTTATCGAATGGTCTCCAGATGGAAAAACAATAGCAATTGGTAATGGTAATGGTGTGGTTAGTCTTTGGCAGGTGAGTAATGGAACTATTTATAAAGAATTAAAAAACCAAGAAAATATAACCTCACTGGCTTTTTCTCCAGATAATAACTTGCTGGCCGTTGGGCTTGAATCTGATCAGGCAAATATATGGAATTTGTCTAATGGAACCATAGCGCAATCATTAAATGGCGCATCTGGATATAGCTCAACTAGTGTGAAATTTTCTAAGAATGGCGCTTTGCTTGTTCTGGATATACAAGATAACAATGCGCAACTTAATACCGATGATGTGCAAATATGGAAAACTGATGATTGGGTTCCATTTTTTACTTTAACCGCGATTGGCAAAAGACACAATTCCTTCACAGACTTGAGTATTTCATCTGATAATATATTATTAGCCGTAACAGCTTTTGATGATGTAACAAGGGTTTGGAATATGAACACAAGAGAGATAGCCTATGAATTTATTCTCCCGAGCCGCGGCAGCATACTAGTATCAACAGATTATTCGCCTGATAATAAGTTTTTAGCAGTATCTAGACGAGATGGGAGTATAGGCGTATGGAACCTAGATAATGGTGAATTACTCTATTTTTATGAAAACCCAGATTTAGATAATTGGAGGGGTGTCTATTTCTTTTATAATTATGATAACTTCGCATGGTCTCCCGATGGGAGACTGATTGCAGTCTCGATGCCTGATGGAACAATTAACTTAATAAGAGCAAATGACGGAACTCTTCTTAAAAAATTAATTGGTCATACTATGTGGGTAACAGGCATAACTTTTTCGCCTGACGGAAAAATGTTAGCCTCAGTTTCTTTTGATGGGACAGTTCGTTTGTGGGGGCTTGTTCCCTAAATCTAGGTCGCCTACAATGACCCCGACTGTCATGCCTTTGCTGTCACGTATGAAGAACAGTTGGCGAATGGATGCCATTAAATGAATATTGCAGAACTGGAACGTCGCTTGGAGGAAGAAGCGTGCAGTCCGTCGCATTACTCTCTTGGCACACGCGACCCCGGCGGCGCATTCTGTCTGGTACACGAAAACGAATTGTGGCGCATGTTCTACTCTGAGCGTGGAATCGATGATCGTCCCCTCTTTGAAGGCGCAAGCGAATCAGAAGCATGTGAGTTCTTCTTTGAATACATGACCTCCCGCATTCGGCATGACCACCTGGTCGGTTTTTTTATCTCGCTCGAAAACGCCGAAGCATTGACAGAGAAATTGAAGGCCAATGGAATCGAATCCTATCGCAACGATGTCCCATACCACGGCTGGCACGACCCACGCTATCGGGTCTTCGTGATCGGCAAGGATGTTTTCAAAGCGCGGGAACTTTTAGGTGAGCTTCCTGTACGGGATGATTCGTGAAATATGTAGAAGAGAGACAAACATGCCCAAACTGAACATCAATACCACTGACCTGTATTACGAAATGACTGGAGAAGGCGAACCGGTTCTGTTCATACACGGCCTTGGCTCCAGCACACGCGATTGGGCGGAACAGGTTCCATTTTTCTCCAAAAATTTTAAAGTGGTTACCTGTGACCTGCGCGGACATGGTCAATCTCACAAGCCACCTGGCCCATATAGCATGTCCCTCTTTGCCAGCGATATGGCCGGGCTGATCAAATCATTAGGCTTTGATTCCATCCATGTGGTTGGAATCTCCCTGGGCGGTATGGTTGCCTTTCAACTGGTAGTGGATCATCCCGAATTAATCAAGAGCATGGTTATTGTCAACTCTGGCCCGGAATTGATAGCCCGCACTTTGAAAGACCGCTGGCAGGTATTCCTGCGCTTTGCGATAGTGCGCCTTTTGGGAATGCGTAAGATGGGTGAGGTGTTAAGCAAGCGTCTTTTCCCGAAAGAGGAACAGGCCGGGATACGAAAAATTTTCATCGAACGCTGGGCCGAGAACGATCAACGTGCCTATGTCGATACCATGCGAGCCATCGTCGGTTGGAGTGTCTCCGCGCATTTGGGGCAGATCAACATCCCAACCCTTGTCGTGACCGCCGATCAGGATTACACCCCCGTCTCAGCCAAGGAAGCTTATATTCCCAAATTGCCACAGGCGGAACTGATGGTGATTCAGGATTCCCATCATGCCACACCGGTCGACCAACCCGAAGCGTTCAACAAAGTTGTGTGCTCATTTTTATTGAAACATTCCAAGAATTAAGAGCATAAACAAAAAGGGCAGAACTTATTCCGCCCTTCTCCACATCCCCAACAGAATCCCCACTGCCACCATACCAATGCCGATCACCGTCAAAATCCATCCCTGCCACATGACCGGGGTAAGCAGGGCATTCGCCATGGCGGTGGCAAGCTCATTGGCAAAAGTGAAAAATGCCGAGGGCAGTACGGCCTGCATCCAGTTGGCAATGTAGGAGGAAAGCAAGCCTCCCAGGATCGGCCCGCCGACAAAGCCAAGAATCGCCGCGATGATTCCCGTCACGGCAAATGGGATACCCCACCAATTCAACCAATCTCTGAATGAACGAACACCGAGCGCAGTCAGCCCCAGCAAAAAGACAAGCGGCAGGATCGGGCTGAAGCGCATGAAGAGACGTGCAGATTGCAAGCGCAGACGCGGGTCGTTTTGAGGCGGCGCAGTGATGAGAGTCAACTGATCGGGGATGAGTGATGCGGCGACCTGCATCTGTCCCTGAATGAGGGGCATGAGCATGGGCAGCACATTTTCAGGCGGGTTGCATAATTGGATCTGATCGCCGGAAAACATACCGAACATGATCATCGCCGCCTGGTCGATTGTACATGCGGGCAGAGATTTAACCAGGACGAGCGCAGCTTGTATGCCAGTTTCACCCAACATGTTGGCTTTGACCGGCCCAAGGTTAACCTGGATCGAGTCGCTTTCCAGGTTAATATAAGCAAAGGTTGAGCCGAGCATATCGTCACCGATGGGCTTCAGCACATCGGACGGAAGCAAGGTGCGAAAGAAACCATCCCAGGTTTCCTGGCTTAAACCTTGCATTCCAAACGGCTGCTGGGTTGGGTCTGTGCCAGATAGAATCGACTGCGCCAGAAGGCTGGGGATTTTGTTATAAAAATCTTCGCGGGCAAACGCTTGTTGGTACGTCTCTGCGCTAAATGCGCGGCGGTCAAAGTTGAAAAGCAGCAAAGCCAGCACAGCAGTGATGACGAACAGCATGGCAAGGAGTATGGCAAGAGATATTCGGAGTGTTTTCATGGCAACTCGGTGATACCAA
>DAOQPR010000015.1:0-13371 GCA_035333265.1 Anaerolineales bacterium | reverse complement strand
TTGGTCATATATTCTATGAGGTTAGAATTTCAATATAATCCTGCGTAACCGTTTCAGCGTTTCCAACACCGAGCAGCTCAAGCAGTTCGCGCACGAGAGCGGCTTTATGGTCAGCATCTTTTCGGCTCCAGGTGCGGCTTTTGACCTCCAGGAAATGGCCCATGGGCGGAACTTTCACCTCATCAAGGTTGATGAAGAATTCGGTGTTCTTGTATTTGATGTGCCAGCGCAGGCGCTCCTTTTCCACCGAAACCACCGTCTTGGGCTTGAAGTACTCGCGGTAAAAACGCAGCGATTGTGTGGCCGGGGCAAGAAAACGACTGCGCGAAAGCAACACATCATGCTCCATTGCATCCTCACGTTTTATACCCAAAAGGGTCAGGCGCGAGCGGACATTGACGACATCGCCCTTCTCATTGACCAGATCATCCTCACGGAAGCGAACCCTGCCCTGAGCTGGATCTTCAAAAATGAAATAATCATCGAACTGACGATAATGCTTGTGGGCATTGATCTCGATCTCGCTGCGCCTCACATTCTTGACGATGAGGCTGGGTTCTTCGACCCGAACCTTGACCTGCACCTCAAACGATTCCTCCTCCAGCGAGCCGCCCAATGCGATCAGCTTCGAAAGCACCGATTGTTCGCGTTCGGTCAGGAAGGCATCGATCTGAGTCGCCAGTTCGCGAGCCTGGGCGATCAATTCCTTTTCGTTGAGCGTCAATAACTGATGATCGCGCATCAACCATTTTCCATTGACCATCACATCCGTAACATCGGTTGATTTCGAAGCATAGACCAACTGGGCATAGGCATTTTGCGGGTCGCGCCGGAAGCGCGGCGTGTTATGCAGTGGGTTTGTATCCACAAGGATCAAGTCGGCGCGTTTGCCAACTTCCAGCGAACCGGTGATGTGACCCATGTGAAGCGCCTGCGCGCCGAGGCGGGTTGCCATGGTCAACGTGGTGGCAGCGGGGAGAATGGTCGGGTCGTTTGAGGCAGCTTTGGCTACGAAAGAGGCGAGGCGCACTTCTTCGAACATGTCGAGATCGTTGTTCGAGGCGGGGCCGTCGGTGCCGATGCCCACGTTGAGTCCATCCGCAAGCATTTTTGCAACAGGGGCGAAACCGGATGCGAGCTTGAGATTTGATGACGGATTGTGGGCGACACCCGCGTTGGCATGTTGCAAGGTGCGAATTTCGCCGGTGTCGATATGAACACAATGGGCGGCGATGACCTTGGCTTCGAACAGGCCGAGCTTTTTCACGTAGGGAATCACCGGCATGCCCTGCTCCTTGCGCATATTCTCCACTTCAAAAGCAGTTTCGGAGATATGAATGTGGAGCGGCACGTCGAATTCTTTGGCGAGGTCGACGCAGGCGCGGATGATCTCTGGGTTGGTGGAGTAGGGCGCGTGCGGTGCAATGGCTGGAACGATGAGGGGATGCCCTTTCCATTTTTTGATGAACTCACGCGCATATGCCAGCGAGTCATCGTAGGAGGGCGCATCGGGTGCAGGGTATTTCATAACAGACTCGCCGCATACGGCACGCATGCCTGCATCAGCAGTGGCCTGGGCTATATCATCCTCGTAGAAATACATATCGTTAAAAGTGGTCACGCCGCTGCGGATCTGCTCGGCGCAGGCGATCAGCGTGCCAAGGCGCACGAACTCCGGTGAAACGAATTGACGTTCGACCGGCAGCATGTAGCCCATCAGCCAGACATCCAGGCGTAGATCGTCTGCCAGCCCGCGAACCAAAGTCATGGGGACATGCGTGTGGGCGTTGACCAGACCCGGCATGAGAATTTTTCCGCCGCAATCGATGGTTTCTTTGGCGGAGTATTCTTTTTTCAGGTCGGCTTCAAACCCAACGGCGACGATGGAATCACCGTTTACAGCCAGCGCGCCGGGATCGTATTGTGTAAGTTTTTCGTCCATCGTCAACACGATGGCGTTGGTGAAGAGAGTATCTATGTTTTGGGTCATTCAATCTCCTTTTAGTAGTTATGCTTAGGCAGAGGCTTATTAGCCCCTGCCTGAGCGATGGGATTATCTCCAATTTAACAGCACTTCCAGCGCTTTGAGGTTCTCTTCAAAGTCGGTGTACTTGTGCGTGGAAAGTTCCATGTCCACGGCGGTGATGCCAAGCTCAACCGCATAATCGGCAAGGGTTCCGGTGTAGACGCAACCCGTATCGACGGGCGGATAGGGATAGCCGGTTGCTTTCGAGAGCGCTTTGGAAAACTTCTTTGAGTCAGCTTCCCAGGGAATGCCGCCGGGGAAGACTCCAAGTGCGGCACTGTGGTAGCTGATAAGCGTTTCGACCTTGTGTGATTGCAGGAAGTACATCACAGCACGCGTCTCGGGTTCGGAGCCGGGGCTGGGTCCGCCGGTAGTGGGGGTGAGAACCCAACAGCCGTTGCGATCCCATTCCTTTTGCCAGTTGGCCGGGAAGTTGCGATTCAGATCCACACCGTGGTCGTTGACCCGTCCGTCGATGCCATGATCGCGCGCATCACCATCGGGATTCATGTTGCGCATGATGTATAGGGTCACATCGCTGGGAATGATCTCCGGGTGCTCAAAAATATATCGGATCAGTTCATCCGCCAGGGCAATGGTGTTCCATTCGTAGCCGCCATGAATACCGGCCACGATCATCTTTTCACGTTCTCCTTTTCCAAAGGCGTACACCTCAATGGGACGGCCAGATACGGAATATCCAACGGTTGTGATACTGGCCTGACCCATCAGCCCGGCATTTTGAATGACGAATGGCGTGGGTGACTCTGCAACGATCAGAGTGGAGAGAGGGTTGGGGGTGATGGTCGGAAGATTGAACGAAAATGGAATCGGCGTATAGGTTGGCGGCATGGTGGCGGTGAAGGCTGGGTTTGCCGATTGGGTGGCGGCACTGGCGGGTTGCAGGGCAAAGTAGGCCACTGTTAACAAGCCAATCGCAACAAGCCCAAAGATGTTCAAGCCCCATGCCAGGATGACCAGAGGTGTATCGTTCCTCTTTTGCGGCCTGGGGTTTGGCATTATTTCATGTCCTCAAGCGTGGTGCGCAGCCAGTTCAGAGCGAGGTTCATGCTCCAACGCGTCAGACTTTTGGGCGGCCCGCCATAGGTGATGCGGTGAGTCTTCTCTCCCTGAGGGGTGATCATTACCATTTCAGCCGCACGTTCATCCATGTAAACGGAAACTCCCAGGGCGATGTCTGCGCTGGATTCGCTTCGGGCGGTGCGCAAGGTTTGGGTCAATGAATCAGGCGTCAGGTCGGGCAGGGAGGCGGTGTTGGGCAGTTTGCGGGCCAGCAGCCCATCCATTCCACTTTCAATTCCGACGAGGTTGAAGTTGAAGCGCTTTAACAGTTCAAGCACGACATTTTCAAGTTTGTCGTCATCTGCGCCGAATACGACGTTGCCAAGCCTTTCGTGTACCTGCGCCTCGACCTGTGCGATCATGGCATCGGCTTCCGCCTCGGTACCAGCCTTGGCGGTGATGCGCACATCCACCACGCCGGTATGCGCGGCGAGGCCCACGGTGGGATTGCTGAGCATTTCTAGGTCGGCGATCTTTTCATCGATCATGCCTTCGCCCAGCCCGGCGCAATGCAGTACGCGTACTTTGATGACTTCGTTGAGATCGAAGCGTTCTTGCAAATAAGGGATGATGGATTCGTGCAGAATGTGTTCCATTTCATTTGGCACACCCGGCAGAGACATGACAGCCCGCACGGATTCGCCAAATGATTTTTCAACGATAAAACACGGCGCGGTGCCGACCGGGTTACGAACCCCAATGGCTCCCTGCGGCACAAAGGCCTGCCGCTTCTGGTTCTCTGAAGGCGTGCGGCCGTAGCGTGCTATGGTTTCCACCACCTGCAGCCACAGGTCTTCGCGGAATTCGGTTTCCACACCGAGCGCTTTGGCAACGGCTTCGCGCGTGGGGTCATCCACTGTGGGTCCCAGCCCGCCGGTGGTGATGACAATATCGGCCCGCTCGAGCGAGTTGTGGATGGCGTTTGCAATGCGCTCCACGTTGTCGCCGATGGTGATGGTGCGATACAAATCCACGCCCAGGCTGCGAAGCGTGCGCGCGATGTAGCGAGTGTTCGTATCCACGATCTCGCCAAGTAATATTTCTGTTCCAATGGTGATAATTTCTGCTGAGGTCATATTTTTTATAGACCTGACAGGTTTCCAAAACCTGTCAGGTCTTAATCCTTAAACTACATTGTACTCTTTTATTAAACGACCTTCTGCGAAGCGTTTCAAGTCGAGCATCGAAACATCCACACTTGAGAACTTTCCATCCATGATGAATTCGCTCATCAATTTCCCGGAGATCGGCCCATGCATAAAGCCATGCCCTGAAAATCCGGTACAGACTAAAAATCCCTTCACATCTGTCGCGCCATAGATGGGATGCGCATCCGGCGTCACTTCATACAGCCCAGCCCAATGCGATGCGCGGCTGGCCTTTTCCATAAGCGGCATTCGTTCGATGGCCGCTTCCAAATTCACCAACTCGAACTCTTCATCCACATTCTGGTCAAAGCCCGGTTTTTCATTCTGATTGCTCATTCCAACCAGCAATCCTTCCCCCTCACGATGAAAATATAATGACTTTGCAAAATCGATCACGAACGGGAAATCTTCCGGAATCTCCTTCATCGGGTTGGTTGTGAACATCTGCCTGCGGAGCGGAGTGATGGGGAGGTGGACTCCTGCCATCGAACCGATCAAACCCGACCACGGTCCTGCCGCATTGAGGACCAGGCGCGCCTCCACCTCACCCAAATTTGTTTTTACACTGCGAACCTCTCCACCGCTGACAGCGACTCCCACCACCTCCACACCTGTGAGCGCGGTCACGCCCATCTTCTGCGCCGCATTGATGTATCCCATCACAATGCTGTTTGGGTCGGCAGTACCATCCTTGTGGTGGAAGGTTCCCGCCAGAGCGTCATCAAACCGCATGAGCGGCAGCCGCCTGCGGACTTCATTTCCACTGAGAAGTTCGGTCTCCACACCCAGTCGATTTTGCATGGCAACGTTATGCTCGAACTCTTTCACTTCCTGTTCATTCGTTGCGATCAATAAATAGCCATACTTATGATAGCCGGGATCCTGCCCAAGTTCCTCTTTGAAGCCTTCAATCATCGGCAGGCTGTGCATCGACAAGGTAACGTTGATCTCGGTTGAAAACTGGTAACGGACACCGCCAGCGCAGCGTCCCGTCGCACCGGTGCCAAAATGGCTTTCCTTTTCAAGGAGAACGATATTCTTCACCCCGCGCTTGGCGAGATGATAGGCCGCGCTGGCGCCCATCACGCCGCCGCCTATAATGACAATGTCTGCTGTTTTAGGAATATTGGTCATGGTGAGATTATTTTATACCCGGCACATACAAATAGAAAATGGAATGTGCTGGGTATTTTACAAAAAAACCCGCTTTCGCGTGAAAACGGGTTTTTCGTTTGATGTCCTTCGTTCTATTCGATACCCAGATAGGTCTTCTGGACCATCTCATTCTGTTTCAGTTTGGAGGCATCGTCTGTGAGGGCGATTGCACCCGTCTGTAGAACATATCCGCGATGCGCTATGGAGAGAGCCATCAACGCATTTTGCTCTACCAGCAAAATGGTGGTGCCCTGCTCGTTTAACTTCTTGATGGTGTCGAAGATCAAATCCACGAGTACGGGGGCCAGACCCATCGAAGGTTCATCGAGCATAAGAATGCGTGGGTTGAGCATAAGTCCACGCCCGATGGCAAGCATTTGCTGTTCGCCGCCAGAAAGCGTACCGCCATACTGAGCGATGCGTTCCTTGAGGCGCGGGAAGGTCTCGTACACCAGTTCCATGCGTTCTTTGATGGTCTTCTGGTCGTTCACCGTATAGGCACCCATGTCCAGATTTTCCTGCACAGTAAGTTTTGGGAAGATGCCGCGACCTTCTGGTACATGTCCCACGCCTTTGGTAACGATCCGATGGGCGTCCATATGCGATATGTTTTCACCAGAAAGTTCCACTTTGCCTTCTCGCGGGTGGATGATGCCAGAAATGGTTCGCAAGGTGGTGCTTTTTCCTGCGCCATTTGAACCGATCAGGGTGACGATTTCGCCTTCGTTAACATGAAGCGAGATGCCCTTCAAGGCATGGATGTGTCCGTAATAGGAATGGACATTGGTAAGTTCAAGTAGTTTTCCCATAACAGATACTCCTATACCTTTTGCTCATGGGCAACGGCAGCGCCGCGTCCGAGGTAGGCTTCGATCACACGTGTATTCGAACGGATTTCGGCAGGCGAACCTTCGGCAATTTTTTCGCCATAGTCCATTACAGAGATATATTCAGAAATACCCATCACCACACGCATATCATGTTCGATCATCAAAATGGTGATACCTTTTTCATCGCGGATGCGCCGGAAAAGCTTAATGGCATCTTCAGACTCATTTGGGTTCATGCCTGCGGTCGGTTCATCCAGCAGGAGCAGGGTGGGATTGGCGGCAAGCGCACGGGCGATCTCGATACGGCGCTGCCCTCCATAGGGCAGGTTGCGCGCAAGTTCATTGCCCACATTCTTCAAGCCTACAAACGCCATCAGGTCCTTACCGCGCTGTTCAGCTTCCTTTTCCTCTTCATGGAACTTTTTCGAGCGGAATACCGTGTCGAACGCGCCTTGTTTCAATTGAATGTGCATTCCTACCAGAATATTTTCCAGAACGGTCATACTGCCAAAGAGACGAATATTTTGGAAGGTACGCGCAATGCCAGTGGCCGCAACCTGGTCCGGGCGTAACCCAATCAGGGAATGATTTTTGAACTGGATTTGACCTTCCTCAGGAGTGTAAATACCGGTCAGTGTATTGAAGAAGGTCGTTTTGCCTGCGCCATTGGGTCCAATGATACTGACAATGCGTCCCTGGTCTACGGAAAAGGTCATTTTGTTGACGGCCGTTAAACCGCCAAAGCGTTTTACAACATTGTTTGTTTGTAAGAGTGCCATGGTTCGGTTGCCTATTCTTTCTCTTCACCAAGTTCACGTTGACGCCGGGCTGCCGGGATCAAACCTGATGGACGGAAGATCATCATCAAAATGAGGATGACTCCGAAGACAAGTTTCTGATATTTTGCCGGATCCAACTGATTGGATAGATTTTTCCACGCAAAATTTATGATCGGGATCACTGCATCGCTCTGACGCAGGTCGCTCAGGTAGAGTGAGAAGTTTTGAAGAATTTGAATGTTTAACAGGGTTACTGCAGCGGCGCCAAAGATCACACCTGGAATGCTGCCCAAACCACCAAGGATAACCATGGTCAGCACGCCGATGGAAACCTGGAAGGAAAATGTTTCCGGGCTGACGAAAGTGCGATTTGCGGCGTAGAGAGCGCCCATGGCTCCCGCAAATGAGGCTCCGGCGGCGAATGCGGCGAGTTTCATCTTAACGAGGGGAATACCCATGGCGATGGCTGCCGTCTCATCTTCACGAATGGCTGTCCAGGCGCGTCCAATACGGGAGTCTTCCAGGCGGGTTGCTATCACGATTACGATCGCAATGATGATCAATGCCAGGAAGTAGAACATCACGTTATAAAATTCGGCATCTGTGACTTCGTGTCCGACCAAGGGCTCGAGGATACTGCGTAGGAACATCAGTACACCTTCCGGCGGTAGCGGCGGACGTTGGATCGGGGTGATACCCTGAGGACCGTTGGTCAGGTTGATTGGCTTGTCGAGGTTTAGAGCCAATACGCGGATTACTTCACCAAAGCCAAGTGTCACAATAGCAAGGTAATCGCCCTTAACCCGCAAAACTGGCAAACCCAGCATAATACCGGTCAAGGCTGCCAACCCAACGCCAAGGAACAGGAATAACCAGAACCAGCGAGAATCAAGGAAGAATTCTGCATTTGCAGGTGCTGCCCCAGGGATGGAGTGCAGCAATGACATTTGTTTGGAGCCAAAAATTGCCCAAGCATAAGCACCGACCGCATAAAAGGCTACGTATCCAAGGTCCAATAGCCCTGCCATACCGATCACGATGTTCAACCCCAATGCCAGAGCTGCAAACACCGCCATCTGGAAAATGACTTCCAGAAGGAAGATGTTCTTAATGCCAATCACGGGCAGAACGATGACGATAAGAAGCAAACCTATAAAAGCCTTTATTTTCAAGGGCATTTTCATGAAATATAGGATCAGAGGGGTCGTCATCAAAAGCAGGAATGCCCCAAGGGATCTGGGGTTTTGGAACAGAGTAATGGTTCCGATGATAAGAAAGGCAAAAGCGATCACGATCGGCCCAAACCCCGTATTCGCTTTTTTGTATAAGTCGCTGAAAAGAGTTTTCATGGGAATCCTTTTCTTGGGGGCTTAAGCCTTCTGCCCAACGGTTTGACCCAAAAGGCCCGAAGGGCGGAAGATCAATACAACGATCAGAATGGCAAAGGCAAAAATATCTTTGTATTCAGCGCCAAACGCACCGTTGGTAAATATGCCAAGATATGACGCGGAAAAAGATTCAAGCAACCCCAGCACCAAACCGCCCAGGAGGGCACCAGTCAGGTTACCAATACCGCCCAATACCGCAGAGGTAAAAGCTTTCAATCCGGGGAAGAACCCAGAGAATGGATCCAATTTTGTGGCTTTCAAGGCAAACAAAACCCCCGCTGCCCCGCCCAACGCGCCGCCGATCAAAAAGGTGATGGAAATGATCTGGTTCACATTGATACCCATCAAACTGGCAGATGGGCGGTCTTGCGCAACCGCACGGATGGCTTTGCCAACTTTGGTTCCATTAACAAGAAAATTCAAAATGAGCAGCATCAGCATTGCAACGCCAACGATAAGCACGGACTTAATCTGGATGCGCAGCGGGTCTTCCATACCAGGTACCGCTATTTTCCAAAATTCATCGAACGTCCCAAATTTTGGAAGGATGACATTGAACTCGCCAGTTGTAAGACTGAGGATAAGGCGAACAATATCCTGAAGGAAAAAGGACATACCAATGGCGGAGATCAAGGGTACAAGCTTTGGGGCGCCGCGTAAAGGCTTATAGGCAACGCGCTCCACAGTCACAGCCAAAGAGCCGGAGACGACCAGGGCCAGAAGAATCGCAAGCGCAATCACTAAATATTCATTCATGTTGGCAAGAAGACCCGCATGTTCAAAGTACGCCATAAGCTGAATCCCCACAATACCGCCCACCATGAAGATCTCACTGTGCGAAAAATTGATGAACTCCAAAACACCATACACCATGGTGTAGCCAAGGGCGATGGTGGAATAGACAAAACCAATAGTCAAACCATTAATAATAACTTGTGGCAGGATCAACATGGTCCTTTCCACAAGGTCGAAATCTGTAACATTGAACTTGAAAACATATGCGAGCAGCACAGTGGCAAGTGACAGGATCACACTCGCCCCCATGGCAAACAAGAGGATCTGCCCAATTGGAAAAAGGAAAAACTTATAAACGGGATTAGCTGCAAATTGCTTCATTATCATCAATCCTGTCTTTTTGAAAATGAGCCTCTCCCCATTACAGGGAGAGGCTTTTATTACATTAGAAGCGGATTATTTTCCGGGAGAAGCAACTTCGAGAACTTCTTGGATTTCGTTGGTGGCCCAGTCCGCCGCAGCAGCAGCGTTCACCTTGATGATGAAGTACTGGGCGGTGGGAAGATCACCAATGTCGTCGAAGCCGATATTGCCGGTCAAACCTTCAATGGAGACCTGGCGGACGGCTTCAGCAACCTGAAGGCGGGAAGGTTTGCCACCAGCAGCTTCAGCAGCAGCCTTGATCGCGGTCAAGCAGACATTCATAGAGTCATATGCCTGAGCAGCGTAGGCTTCAGGAGCGGAGCCGAATTTGGCTTCGTAGTCAGCGGCAAACTGGGCAGCGGCCGGGTAGGCGGCAGCGGGACCCGCAACGGTGGTGTAGTACATACCGCCGCCGGTGGTCAGTGCATCACCAGCAATGTCAGCGAGGTCGGAGGAATCCATACCATCGGTGCCGAGGAAGGTGCCTTCATAGCCGGCATCGCGAGCCTGCTTGAAGAACACACCAGCCTGGTTATAGATACCAGCAAAGAACACAACATCGGGCTGGGTGGCGACCACAGGGGTCACGATCGCATCGAAGTTGGCCTGTTCTTCAGTGCCTTCGAAAGCTACAATTTCCAAACCATCTTCTTCAGCAGCAGCGCGGAAGAATTCAGCCACGCCCTGGCCGTAAGCGGTCTTGTCGTGGATGATGTAAACGGATTTGGCGCCAAGGGTAGTGAATGCGAATTCTTCAGCGGCAGGAGCCTGAACGTCATCGCGACCCACAACACGGTTCACTTCGAGGTAACCACGGGTGGTCACAACGGGGTTGGTGTTTGCGGGGGAGACGAAGGGCAGATTGGCGGTGTGATATTCCTCGGAAGAGGGGATCATTACGCCGGAGTTGAGGTGACCAACACCGCAGAGGATGTCAGCATCAGCAACGATGTTCTTGGCGTTCGCAACACCGACGTCAGGAGTAGCCTGATCATCATACGGAGCGAGTTGGACATCGTAACCCATGGCAACGAGGTCACCACTGAGCTGTTCGAGGGCGAGTTCAGCGCCCTGCTTGATGGCAACGCCGAGCAAGGACTGTCCGCCGGAAAGCGGGCTCTGGGTAGCGATCTTGATGGTGCCCATGGATTCAGTGGCTGCTTCGGTAGCAGGGGCTTCAGTAGCAGGGGCTTCAGTGGCAGGGGCTTCAGTGGCAGGGGCTTCGGTTGCAGCAGGCGTACCACAAGCCGCAAGCATCATGCTGGCAACAACCAGCAGGGACAACAAAGCGAGTAAACGCTTATTCATTTTCTTACTCCTCCAAAATATTCGAAAGTAAATTCCCGCATGCGCGGGTGGCTACAAACATAGCTGACCATGCAAACCCAAGTCGGCCTCACCTCCTTTCAGGAGTTATGTTTAATAAAGAAAGCCTAAAAACCCTACATCAAATGGATTTTTATGGCTTGCTTGGACGAAACTAACACGATACTTAATTGGCTAATAATAAGTCGAATTTTAACTTCGGTCAAGCGTTTGGTCTATACTTATTTAATAAAATTGGATAAGTAGTCTCCACTATCAGCCTTACTTGCCATCATGAGGCTTATATAGCAGTTGCTCTCGAATGCGTAAATCCGTATTGCGTATTTTCATGGCCAAGTCGGCTGCCAGGTTATACATCAAACGATAGCCAAGCTGTGGGTAGGTTTCGCATAGCATGATGAGTTTGTCGCGCGGAATGACCAACAAGCGAGTATCCTTTTGCGCTGAACGCGCTGAAGCAGAACGAAGGCCTTCATCTACCAATGCCACCTCACCAAATGATTGTCCGCGGCGGAGTCTTGCGACGATGGTTTCGGTTTTATGATTGGTTCCCAGTGCCCCTGTGGTACCTCGATTGATCAAGATATCCACTTCTCCCTGGGTAATCACGTAAAGTTCCTTACTTCCGCTATTTTCCTGAAAAATAATTTCCTCATTATTAAACACCAACTCCTGGCAGAGGTTCCCCACCAGTTCCAGTTGTGTAGGTGTGAACTGATAAAAAATATCACTTTGTTTTAGGAAGTTGATGAAATTGCTCATTTACAGGCATCCTTTTGAAAAGTTTAGCATACTCAAGCAGAGGGTGCAACGCCTCAGTTTCTACGGGTAGGTCTGATTCAACCAATCGAGCGGATCCACCTGGATGCCGTTTACCCACAACTCCCAATGCAGGTGGGCTCCCGTCACACGTCCAGTTCCACCCACCAGGCCAATGACATCGCCCAATTCCACCTTCTGCCCAACTTGGACCTGAATGGCTGATTGATGCCAGAACCCGCTATACACCCCCCAGCCATGATCAATGATTGTAGCATTTCCACGCACTGTCCACGGACCGGCAAAGACGACAACACCACCGGCGGGAGCCGTTATGGGAAGACCATCTCCGCCGCCAAAATCGAGACCGGTGTGAAACCCTGTGATCGTTAATCCTGTTCCTTCTCCAATATAGGTACGGCGATTTCCATATCGTGATGTAAAGTAGGTCGACTCCGCGTAAGCGATTGCCGGGGAAATAAAATCTCCCACCCAATATTTGGTCGGTGTGGCAGGCGTTGTGATTGCCATTAATTGTTGTAGTTCGGGTTCTGTGGAGGCGGGGTCAATCGTTGCAGGGTCCACAGTTAATAATGGATCTTCTGGATAATTGCCAGAAATAATAAGGATCATCTGCTCATAGGATTGTACACTTCCGTCTGGCAGAGTGGCATCCAGCCGCAAGGGATAAACGCCCGGTTCCAATAGTGCATGCACCCCCTGCAGGGCAACTTGCGAACCGCCTTCACTGGGAAAGAAATATAACGGATGGTCCACAAGAATGCCGCCAAGAGTTACCCCAGGTTGGGTCACCACAGTAATAACACCTGTTCCACCCTGTTTAATGGGCAGATCTCGAATTTCTGCACTGATGAAAGCAGAGGGCAATCCGCTGGCACCAAGGCTATTGGCTTCTCCTGAAGTGAAAAGAGTATCTCCTGGCAAGCCGTCCCATGATCCGGCTGTGTGATTGATCTTGGAAAGCGTCCAGACATCGGTATTGTTAAGCACTGCCAATTCCAGCAGAGATTCACCCGCAATCGGTGAGATACGTTTGCTATATTGGGTTTGGTCTTGAACAGGAACAATCATGTTTGCGCCAACATAAAACTCGCTCGGGCTGACAACATGATTAAGCTTCTTGAAAAGAGTTTCTGGAACCTGGGTTTGTCTTATCAGGCCGCGATAGGAATCACCAAAATTAATGAAACGTGTATCAAGAATTCCGGTAATATCACCCATGCCGGGAATAACAAGCTGTTGACCGGCTGCCAGTTGATTGGGGTCGCTGATATTATTGGCAGCCATCAGTGCTTCAATGGTAACGCTGAACCGGGCGGCAATGGAATACAAACTATCGCCAGGTTGAACAATGTATACAGGCCCCGAGCCTTCCTGTGCCTTGGCAGGTTGAAAGGGTAGGGTAAGGGTCAAGAAAAGAATAAGGAGGATTGCACGTTTACGCATTCTGGAATTCGACTTTGTCACCGATTTCATAATCCGCCCACCGATCTGGGTGTATTTCTAATGTATATTTTGCCTCTGCCTTGGGGAAATAGGCCGGTTTCCACGATTTTGCAACGACCTTATCCACAACGATCATATCCGAGTTGATCCAAAAGACAGCCAGGTCAAAAGGGACAAAGAACATATGGATGGAAGTATCGAGGCGGGAATTCCGTCTTTCGACCAGGAGCAGGCCTTCATCAGGGCTGAGGC
>DAOQPR010000014.1:0-18017 GCA_035333265.1 Anaerolineales bacterium | reverse complement strand
GTGGAACCTGTGGCGTAGCGGAATTGCAGCAGGTTATATCCGGCGGCTGAAGTCAAGGGCGGCAGGTTGTACTTCTCCAGCAGGTCATGTGGGATATATTTTGAATAGATGGCCCGCTTCTCAGGTTCGGGTAATAAGTTAATTCCGCCGATGGTTGAAGGTGGCATAAAACCCTTCTTTCCTCTTTCTTCTTTCCTCCACAATGAAAGAGGAAAGAAGAAAGAATTCATCTTACACGCATGGCACGTTCTTTATCTCTGGATTCGTCTCGCTTGGCGATCGTCGCACGTTTGTCGTGGGCTTTCTTGCCTTTGGCGAGTGCGATCTCAATTTTGGCGCGGCCATCTTTAAGGTAGACCCGGGTTGGGACGATGGTCATGCCCTTGATGCGGACATTGTTCCACAGTTCGCGGATCTGCTTTTTATGCAGCAACAATTTACGTTTTCTCCGTGGGTCGTGATTAAAGTATTTGCCTGCCTGTTCATAGGGGGCAATGTGCGCTTCGAGCAGCCAGGCTTCCTGTCCGTTTTCCACGTCCACATACGATTCCTGGATGCTGATCTGCCCGGCGCGGATGGATTTGATCTCCGAGCCTTGCAAGGCGATGCCTGCTTCAAACTTTTCAAGCAGGGTAAACTCAAAACCAGCCTTACGGTTGGATGCGATAATCTTTATATTTTCAGTCACGGTTTGATTTTAGCATGAATTGAATCATGAGGACGGTGTAACGCGTGTGTGCCCAAGCTTAAGCTTGCGGTACAGGATTTATCCCCATTTGAGCAGGACGACTCCTGCCAGTGCGCGCATCAGACCAAAGAGGATCAAGGCGGCAGCAAGACCGGTTGCATCCGCCACAGCTGGGCCTAACAAAGAGCTGCCGAGAATTGCAAAATTTAACATAATGGTATACCAGGCCAGATGCGGCGGGCGGTCATTGGGTGGAATACGTTCCAGCATGTAGTTGGCGTAGGCTCCATTGACAAGGGCGAAGATGGAGCCATTGAGAAAGGATAGTGCGTAATAATGAAGAACGTTCTGTGCAAATGCCAGCATGATCGGATAAGATGCCATGCCAAAAGCCCCGAACGCTGTGACACGTTTATTTCCAAAGCGGCTGACGATCTTGCTCAGTTGTGTTGAGGCCAGCATGGCGCTCAAATAATAAAAGGCTGTTCCATTGCCGATCTGCGCGTCGTTGAGGTGCAACTGACGTACAAAAGCGATCGGATATAGCGGCGTAACAATGTATTGCGCGAAATGGAAGAAGAACAAGCCGAGTAGCACAATACGAAAGGGTGTTTGCCAAATGTCGAGACGTAGAGCCGAGGATTTTTCACGGGGAGGGTTGCCTGTGGCAGTTGAATCAACTGTCAGCGTGGGAAGAGGCGTTGAAGATTCGGTTTGCAGGGGATGAACATGATAGAGATGATAACTGCTTAGGGCGGCGCCTATTGTCCCAATCAAAAAGATGACCTGATAGCCCTGGGGAAAGGGGATATTCTTTAGCAGGAAGCCTGCCAAAAGAGAGGAAAGGACATAAGCAATGGCGAATGTAATGTTGCGTGTACCGGCCACACGTGCTCGATATTGTTCTGGGACGGATTCAGCGAAGAGAGCGTTGAACCCCACGCCCAGGGGGGTGAGAGGAATCGCCATCAGGAAGGTGAGCACAATGAGCGCCCAAACCTGCCCCTGTTCGTTGAGCAACCAAGGCAAGGGGATCCAAAAAACATAGCCGAGCCGGAAGAAAACCGACGACCAGAACACCGCTTTGTTTGTATTCCGTTTGTTAACCCAATGTCCGGCAGGGATGGCCAGGAAGAGGTTAACCACCGCACCAACTGCAGATAGTAAACCGATCTGAAAACCACTGGCGCCAAGGCGGGTGGCATATACATTGAGGAAGTTGACGGCAGTGCCGCTCAATATGCCGAACCAGGCAATGTCGAGGTAAAGATGGTTGAAGTTGGAGCGGTATTGTTCAGGAATATCTGACTGTCGAAATAGGTTGAAACGCATAAAGCGAATTATACAGGTGATTGAGATGGTACCTGATAAAGCTTTTCCGCCCTCATTACAATCCCTTTCTGACTTTGGAAGAACATGTAAAAATAAAAGTTTGACTTGCCAAAATTAATTGGGATGGTATAATCCGTTCGCTTACGGGGTGTGGCTCAGACCGGTAGAGCGCACGGTTCGGGTCCGTGAGGTCCGGGGTTCAAATCCCCGCACCCCGACAGGCAAGTATGAAAAGACTCCCAACCCGAGGGAGTCTTTTATTATTATGATCTTAGCGGGTGAAGGTCAATTTAACCCCATCTGTTCCAAATTCAATGACATCACCGGAGACAAGTGTGTATGGTTGGTTGGGGGGCAGGCGTTCTCCATTTATCGATGTACCATTTCGGCTCTCAAGGTCATAAAGTAGATACTCATTATTTTCACGTTTGATCAATGCATGCCGTCGTGAGATGATTCTTTTGGTATCGAACTCAGTTAGGTCTATGTCGCTCTTTATATTATTCGATGTGCTGCTCCGGCCAATGACGACACTACCATGGGGGATCGGATATGCCTTCCCATTTTCGGCAAGCAGTGAGGCGAGTACCGTGGATTCGTTTGTCGTGGATGAGACGTCGACGGGAGAAGCCGGAAGCCATGCCTTCTTAAATGCACTAACGAATTCTGCCACCTTTTGGTAGCGTTCCTCTGGTTTTTTGGCAAGCGCTTTGAGGATTACACTTTCAACCTCGGGGGATATCTCAGGTTTGATGGAGGTCGGCGCAGGAGGGGATTTAAAGATATGATCTTCAATGACTGAAAACCCGGATTTTGCGTCAAACGGTAGTTGCCCCACCACCATTTCATAGATCATAACCCCAAACGAATAGATATCAGTCCGGGTATCAAGTTCTCCGGCATTAACGGCCTGCTCAGGCGAAATATAATGCGGCGTGCCTACGATTGAATCTCCGGTTAGGTTGGAGGCGCTTTCTACAATTTTTGCCAGACCAAAATCAGTCAGATAGACTTTCCCGTCTGCGGCAATCAAAACATTTGAGGGTTTGGTGTCACGATGTAAAACGCCCTGTGAGTGGGCATAATCCAGGGCATCTCCCACGGCTTCTACTATTGTTAGGATCTCTGCCTGCGATAATGTCCCATTCTTGATACGATCTTTTAGGGTTGGGCCGTCAATGAATTTCAGAACAATGTAGGGCTGACCTTCAAATTCGTCAAAATCGAAAAGGGGCACAATGTGAGGATTATCCAATTTGGCGATCACTCTGGCTTCCCTGCGGAATCTTTCGAGGAAATCCGGTTCTTTGCTTAAAGCAACATCCATCACTTTAATGGCCACATGTCGTTCAAGAGCCGGGTGATATGCTTTGTATACTGCGGCCATCCCACCCTGACCTACCAATTCCTGAATTTGATATGGGCCAACCTTTGCGCCAATGGTTAAAGGCATGAATTCCTCCAAGCGATGATTTTGGGATCTAATCCCTTTTTTTTCTATTGCATTTGAGTTTTATCAATATCTTCAGGATTCGTCAAATCGTTGTCGTCCATTGTCATCATGTTAGCATCAATATTCAATGAGTAAGACTCGAATTTCAGGCGCACCCGTTTTCCAAGCTGGATATCATCACCGGTTTTCAATGCAACTGACTCATTAGCCAGGGGGGTCTTATTAAGATATGTCCCATATGTTGGCGGTTTCGCTGTACCAGATGCATCTGCCATTTCCACCTGTCTCAAATATAATTTGCCGCTAATTTGATAAATCTCAGCATGGTGTCGAGAGACTGGTTTGTCATTTGGAAAATTAAGATCATTATCTGCGCTTCTACCCAAGGTGATGAGTGGGGCATTGATCTCAAACCGTTGGCCGATCAAGGAAGTATCGTCGCTGGCCTGAATGGTAAGCGCTCCCAATGCCTGTGTCTCTGATTTGCTTTTTATTTTTTCTTCTTCTGATGGATGATAGACTGGTATCCCTTGTGAGGAGGGCATGGGTTTGTTTTCGATGAAAGTTTCCACAGCCAGAATAGTGGATTGTTTCTGTTGGCGCAAGAGAAAAAATATAAGTAATGAGATGCTGACGATGCTTAATCCACTTATGATGATTGCCAGCAATGCAATGGGATTATTGGTGATCGCAGGCGCGGGGGCGGGTGAATTTTGAGTTGCTACGGCAGGGCTTGGAACGATCTGCTTTATTGGTTCCTCAATCATTAAATTTAATGTATTTTTGGCAAGTTCTTTATTATCACGATCATAGGCAATTGCCAAAATTGTCATGGCCCCTGCAGGAAGTTGAGTTGTATCCAATCCGATCTCATAGGGTTTGGTTTCATCCGAACCTGCGATTGCCCCGTTGACCAGAAAATCTACACGGTCTATCGATGTGCCTGTTGGAGCCGTGAGTGAAACGGAGATTTGTAATTGTCCGCTGACTGTGTCGCCGTCATTTGGGCTTAGGAACTTAATTTGGGTGGGAAGAGATGGCAGGAGAAAGTCATACTTATCTTCGAATACCTGCCCCAATTGATTAAGGCTGATGGTCAGAGTATGCAAACCAGGCGATAAACTGGATGAATAGCGAATAACGTATTGTGATTGCAGCCGATCTTCCAACATCTGAAAAGAATTGGCAATCTGGGCTGAATCCGGAATATACATATAAAGTCCGCCGGTCTGGTCGGCGATGGCTTTAAGGGCTTCTTCATCGATATTTGGCCCCAATCCGAATGTGTATATTGGCGTATGTGCCCTACCGTCGGTGGCGAGTGTGGTTACATCTTCCAGGGTATGTTTACTGCATGGTCTGGATGTGAGAGTCTCGTCTTTGGAGTCAGTGAATAATATGACGGCTCGATTCGATGCAGGCTGCTTGGAAAGGATTTCAACGGCGGAAAAGGCGGCATTGTAAAGGCAGGCACCACCAGCCTCTCGGGTTGCGTTGATGCGGTTGATCCCGCTGGTTAGGGTCTCAGGATCGTTGGTAAAACTCACCTGCGATCCTACAATGTCGTCAAATATCATAACGGCTGCCTGATCATCCGGCCCTATGAGGTTTGAAAAAAAGCTGGCAGCCGATGTTTTAGTATCGGTAATCCTTGCGCCATCCATGGATCGACTGGTATCCATGACAAGCACCAAATTGATTGGACGATCTTTTGCATCAGAGACGGTTTGTATATCAACTTTTTGGCCACCGCCCTCCTCCTCCTGAACATTAAAGGAGTCGGTGGTTAACCCCTTAACTGGGTTGCCCATTTCATCCAACAAGGTAAGATACACATCAACGTTGTAAGCTAAACCGCTTTCATCAGGTACGCCTTCCACATACTGTATGGTTAAGTCAAAAGTTTGTGCTTGAACAAGACTTTTTGCCTGGGGTGCAAATGTTGACCCGAGGAAGAAGGCGAGAAGACCTGCGAGAACAAGATGATTAATTCGCATCTTTATATAACTCATTTTAACGGCATGAATTCAATTTAAAACCAACCGGCTATGGCAAACCCCAGAAAAGAATACTTCCTTCATTTGCTCCGGATGCGATTTTTTCACCATCAGGCGAGAAACATACTCCAAAAACCTGACTGGCATGCCCGCTTAATTCAGCCAGGATGGAAGCGGAACCAACCTCCCAAACCCTGACCATGTTGTCATCTGTGCCAGTCACCAGCATTGAATCATCTGGAGAAAAATCAATGCTATTTACAATCCCAAAATTATTATCCTCCACCTGGTGAAGCAGGGAGCCATCTTCTACATTCCATATATAGAGGATGCCATCACCTCCTGCTGCGATGGTCTTGCCATCATGCGAGAATGCAAGACTTTTGAAAGTTAAGTCCTGCCCACCTGTAATCGGCCCCCAAATTCCGGTCTCCGTTTCCCATTTCAGTATGCCGCGCGATGTCCCGCTTATCACATATTTTGAGTCTGGGGAAAATCCAACCGCCCAGCCACCATAATTGCTTTTTAGGTTTCGGACAACCGTGCCCGTCTCAGCATTCAATAATTGAGTTTTATTATCCGAAATGCCCAGCGCTAAAAGTTTTTCATCAGGCGATGCTGCAATACTGATCGCTCCGCCGCTGATGGGGGCGATAACCTTTGTTACTTTTAGCGTTTTAATATCAATAACCTTAATACTGTCATTCAAAAGAATATAGGCATGGTTATCGGTTACAGACATGGCCAGGGGAATTCCACCATCCAGACTGACTTTGGTGATTTCAGAAGTTTCAGGTTTGATAAAGAAAACAGTACTTGAACCTGCATCAATGAGCCAGTTCCCATTTTGAACCCAATCCAACTTGATCACAGAAATCCGGTCTAATCGATCGATTTCAACAATTCTCGAGGCATTTGAAGGCTGCAGTATTAGCTCCGAGAGCGTATTAGGTGTACTAGTCGCAATTTCTGCTGCCTGTATGGCGGTCTCTGTCGCTATAATTTCTGTGGTGGGAGAGGGACTTGGCAGTGCTACTGTAGGCACCGAGGAGCTGGTTTGGGCTGGAGTAGCTGTGCTAATAAGAGTTGCGAGATTTTGACTTAGCAACCATGCACCCACACCTCCTACAACTAACAGCCCAGCTAGGATGGAAATAAGGACAGGTGAAAGTGACCGCTTTGGTTTTTCTCTTTCTTCCTGAAGCTTTTTTTCTTCTGCTGCCTTGATCGCCCGACGTTCTGCCGTGGTCGTACGGGCTGTTGTCCCACTGAGCTTTTCAAGCGCCTGTGCAAACGCTCCCATAGTGGGATAGCGATCTTCCGGATTCTTTGCGATCGCTTTTGTAATGACCTGATCGACTTCTGCAGGTAAATCGCGTATGAACTGTTTTGCCTTTGGAATTGGATCATGCAGGTGCTGCATTGATAATTCGATGGGGGTATTGGCGTTATATGGCCTGCGCCCGGTGATCATTTCAAAAAAGACAACGCCGAGAGCGTACATATCACTCCGGCCATCAACTTCGCGCCCACGTATTTGTTCTGGCGACATGTAGGCTGGTGTCCCCACGATTTTGCCCGTGCCAGTAAGGCCATGACTTTCTTCCACATCAACCAGCTTTAAAATGCCAAAGTCGGAAAGCATTGGCTGTTCCGAATCATTAATGAGGATGTTTTCAGGTTTCACATCGCGGTGAACAATCTTTTGTTGATGGGCATGTTGCAAGGCGCGTGCAATCGGGATCAACAGGGCCGCCGCCTCTGCATAGGGAATTGGCCTGCCCATTTTGGATTTTAACGCCCCGCCTGAAATGAATTCCATGACCAGATAGGGAGTGCTTTCGTATTCGCCGTAATCCAGGACTTTTACGATATTGGGATGGGATAAACTCGCCAGTATCTTGGCTTCACGATTGAAGCGCTTCAGCAATTTCTCCGCCTTTTCCTTGTTATCGGTTTCGGACAGGATCATTTTTACTGCCACATTGCGCTCGAGCATGGTATCCATAGCACGATATACCACGGCCATGCCTCCACGCCCCATTTCTCTGACGATTTTGTACTTTTCGATGGTGATGCCTGTTAGATCTTTCATGGTTAAATCCCTTTATGGGTATAGTCCAAAAAATCGCAAGGTTCCGTCTGATGACCCTGCAATAATATATCTGCCATCATTGGAAAATAATACTTGGTGAATTGGCCCGGTGTGCAGACTTAATGTTTTGATAATTTCCATGGTCTTTAGATCATAAAGCTCAATTGACCCGCCAGCAGATGCAGCTGCCAGTAGTTGCCCGTTACTTGAAATTCCAACATCCAGAACATCCCCGGGTGTTTGGAGTTTGATTTCATTTTTCAGATTCCCTTTGTTCGAATCCCATACTTCTATTTGCTGATTTTGAAGAGCTAATGCAATTATACTGCCATCAGGCAGAAACGCTTCTGAAATCAAACGTGGATTACGAGGTACCTGACAAAAGAGAGCTAGATTGGCATTTGAATATATGACACCGTTTTTTGAAGCTGCGGCAAGGAAGCTATTATCCAAGCGGTTAATAATGCGGCATTCACCTTCAGATTTGGGTATGCCGGGATCCAACTCCAATCCTGTGGAAATTGACCAGTATTTTAATATTCCACCTCCAAAAGTTGTGACAATTTTATTGTCAGGTGAATATTGTACCGAAGCATCCAGTGGGAAATCATACAGTACGAATAATGGTTCAGTAGAGGATAAGGACAAGGAGAACAGCTTCATCATTAAAGGTTCTCCATTGTTTAGTATGCCAATGATCTTGTTATCGGGGGATATGGGCATTCCCCGGGGCAGCTGTCCTTCGACACGAACATGTTGTGAGGTTCCGTTTATGGCAAAAATCTCGACGAATGATTCACCGCCCTGGAAAGCCAGCATTTTATCGTCTGGGGATATGGTGACGCGTTTGATGACTGCAGAACTCAGGTCTTTGGTCACGAGGCGCTTTTGGGCTGTAAAATCCCAGGTTTCCACCACGCCACTTTCGAAACCTACAACAAATTTGGAACCTGTATTTGAGATCGAGATCGACCTGACTGGATTAACGGACAATGGGTTATCGCTTTGATGTAAAGAGGTGTCTTCCCAGATCAGGAATCCTGATGAAGCATTCCATGCACGAATGTATCCATCAGCAGAGCCGGTGATTATGCTGGTGTCATTGGGTAGGTATTTGACAAATGTAAAATCAGTTAGTATTTCCGGGTCTGAAATAGTTGTGGATGTTTTGGCGGTCAGATCCCATATTTGAATGCGAGATTCGTTTAACGCCAATGCCAGGTAGCGCCCATTGGATGTAATTGCCATGTCATTGATCTTTTGAGCGGCGGCAAATTGGCTTTTTAGTTTTCCGCTGGAAACATCCCAAACAATGATTTGAAAATTATCGCCTCCGCTGACGACAGAATTGCCTGCATCTGTAAATAAGACTTTGTTTGCATTTGCAGTTAATCTTTTTTCGAAGCTGTATGGCGGCTGGTTTTGCTCAAGATTCCAAAGGAAGATGTTTTTATCGATATCACTAAAGACGAGTTTCGATTTGTCTGGTGAAAACTCAAGCGAAAGGATTTTGCGTGTCAATCCTTTGGCCTGGTAAAGTTGTTTGCCATCTGAAATATTCCAGACGCTCACAGTTCCGGTTTGATCGCCAGTGGCCATCCATTGACCGTCTTTTGAAATGGCAAAGGTGTTAATTGAGCCCTGGCTGTCGAACAAGGCTTGCGCAGTAAGATCCAGAGGGTCGTAATAATAAACTCCGGCGCTGGTTGCTGCTACTATAGCCTGCTCGTTGTTAACCCATGCCAATTGATTGATTTCGGGCTGCCCCCAACGGGCAAGTTCTTGAAGTGAATTTATGTTGCTGACCTCAATGATGTCTGTGCTATTTGGAAGAGCATCCCCGGGTAGGGTTGGTAATTGGGGAAGTGAGAAATTTGCAAAATTATTGTTTGTCTGATTTGCAGGCGTTTGGGAAGGCACGGGAGGGGAAACAGGTGGCGGTGTGGTTGGGAGGCGTGTATCCGCTGTATTATTTTCGGTTGACGTTGAAACTGGGTTTGTGGGTTTGCTTCCATTTGAGAACAGTCCAGAGCGACCTGCAAAGGTGATGCCAAGGATGACCAGAATGAAAACTGCACCTGCAATGGATAGACCTATGAGATTGCGAGGGCGCCGGGAAGCCTTATCTTTTTCACGGTTGGTTTCTTCGATCACATTTTTAAGGGCGTTCGTAAATTCTTCCATGGAGGGATAACGGTCTTCCCTGTCCTTGGAAAGGGTGTTAAGGATAATCTCTTCGACATTCTTCGGCAGGGTGGGAATGATGGTGCGAGGTTTGGGCGGGTCAGACATGATGTGCTGGATCACAATCTCCATACTGTTGGAGGCATAGAATAATTTCTTGCCTGTTACCATTTCGAAGAAGATGACGCCCAATGAGTAGATATCGGCTCTTAAGTCAACAGATAATCCCTGGCCTTGTTCGGGAGAGATATAACCAGGCGACCCAAGACCGACGTTGGTTCCGGTCATGTCTCGCGTTTCTTCATCTTCGATGATGCGCAGGAGGCTGAAATCACTGAGGATGGGTTGATTATCTGTGTTAATGATGATATTGTCGGGTTTGAGGTCACGGTGAATGATGCCGCGGGAATGAGCATAGATCAGTGCGTTGGTGATTGGCAGGAGGATGTTGATGGCGCTTTGCCATGGAATGGGGCGAGTCATCAGGTCGGACAGGATGGTGCCGTTCACATATTCGTTGACCAGATAGAGGTTCCCATTTTCATGACCGAAATCCAGCACTTTGGCGATATTGGGGTGTCCGAGTTTTGCAAGAGATCTTGCTTCTGCAAGGAAGAACTCTATGGCTTCGCTTGAATATTCACTGGAGTGCAGAATGGTTTTGATCAAAACGAGCCGTTCGAGTTTTGTATCATAGGCTCTGTAAATTCCAAGCACATCAGATTTGCGAATGGATTCGCGGATCTCATATCTGTTGATACGTGCGCCAATTAAGGGATCTCTCATTTCATCTGCCTTCTATGGCATTGTCCAAATGTGGATGGACCCATACCTTGACCCAAGAGCTATTAGTTTTTTCTCTGGCAATAATGCGATGCGATATTGATAATCTTCCTGTTGGGCGATGGTTGTACCGCTATTGGTATTGATATTCTGCAAACTTAGCTGGTCGCGGGCCAGGTCTTTATACGCATACCAACCGCTTGCCTGGTCGCCTGCAAGGAAAATTTCGCCGCTGAGTGGATATGGTTCCCCTGATGTTTCCAGACGGTATTTTTCAATTGGGTCGAAATCCCATACCCATAGGGTACCGTTGCCTAAAACGAAGACCATCTTGTGATTTTCATAGAAATAATAAACCAGGGTGACACCGCTAGGTTTCGTGCCACACATCTTTTCCACTTTTTGGTCATAGGTGAATAATACGCCTGCATTTGAAATGAGCGCCAACAGTTTACTTTGCGGAGTGGAATACTGCCCGCAGCCTGCGGTCGGGCCGCCATGGGTGTTCACCTGTTCCCAAGTGGATACATCCCAAATTTTGGCGGAAAACGGATCGCCTATTACCAGCAGCTTAGTATCATCTGTAAATTGAATAAAATCCTTCTTTTTATAGCCCGGTAGTTCTGCAACAATTTTTCCGGTTCTTAATTCCAAAATACGAACAAGGTCTTCCTGATATCTGCCAGGGGAATACACAAATGCAAGAAAACGGTTGTCAGGTGAGAATGGAATGCCTTTTGATAGAGAGCCTTCAAATGCAGGAAATGCCTCCTTTGCCTGCATGACGTTCCAGACTCTGACCAGGTTGTCTTCATGAGCGGTTGCCAGCCATTGACCATCATTTGAAAGGTAAATTTCGTCGATTCCGCGCATGCTTTGGCCGAGCACAAACATCTCTTCCCCAGTTTCAGCATTCCAAAATTTTAGATCTTCTTTATGGTTACCTGTGGCAACGGTAACTCCATCAGGAGAAAATTCCAGGCTCAGTATTTCTTCATCATAGCCTTTGATGGATTGGACGGGAAGATGTGTCTTGGAATAATCTGATGGTACTGGTATTTCAAAGACCTTGATGTCCCCAGTCTTTAGAGCAATTGCTGCATATTTGTTATCGTACGAAATGCCCATATCCGTTACCTGCCCACCCAGGTTAGGGTAACTGCTAACGTTCTTTGCCTCGAAGAGATCCCATAGATATACTGTGTTATCTCCACCGGCCAGCAGGATCTGTTGGTCGGCAGATAGAACCAAAGAGTGAACAGGCGCAGGGTTGGAAAGAATGGCTAAGTCTTTTTTACCAGTTTGAATATCCCAGATGATGATATCTCTGCTCCCATTGCTGGCGTATATGTAGCGTTTGTCTGCACTAATGACAAGGTCGTGTACTGTGGGATAATTTTCAACAGTCAATACTGGAGTATCCTGATCTACTGGGAAATAATTAATGGCTCCATTACGATAGCCAACCACCACATTTTTCCCATCAGAAGAATAAAAGATCGACGTAACCAGTAGATCCGATGTTATTGTCTCGGAGGCTGGGCGTTTATAGATGTAGCTTAATATTTGCTCACCAGTTTCCGGGTTCCATACATTAATCGTCCCGGTAGGCGAGCCAGCTGTGATTTGATCTCCGGCAAGGTTATAAGCCAATACAAGGACATTAAATTGTGTATCGATAAAACGGATCATTTTCTTCGTTTGCGTGTCATAGATGAAAATGCCGCTTGTGGTACCAAGCGCTATCGATTGGCCATCTGGTGACCATCGAACAACATTGACTCCTCCGATCCCCCAACGGGCAATTTCCTGAAATTGTGAAGAGGCGGGAATGGCAAGCGGCGTTTCTAAAAGCGTAACGCTTGGAGAGGAAACAGCCTGGAATTGAGCAGTTGATTCTGTGGCTGCCACCGGAAGCGGAGTTTGTGTGGGTGCGCTTGTGGCTGTAATGATGACCGTTTGAGGCGGTATGGGCGTTGAAGTTGAAAGAATGGCCGGGGTGCTAAAAAAAGTAGGTCTTAAGAGATAATTGTAAATGAGGAGGGAAGTCCCTGTTATTAAGAATAATAGAAGAAATGATAGCGTAACAATCGAAATGGAACGTTGACGTTTTTCCTTTTCCAGTGCGGCTTTGGTTATTTTTTGAGTAAGTGCTTTGTCACCCAATGCAATGAGTTCCAGCACATCAGCAAAATGGCTCATACTGAGATAACGATCTTGGGGTTCCTTTTGAACCGCCCGAAGAATGGCACGCTCCACAAACTTGGGAATATTCTTATCAATGCTGGTAGGCAGAGGCAATTCATCTGTAACATGTTTTATGACCATGGCCATGGGAGTATCTGCTGTATATGGCTTTTGACCCGTGATCATTTCATAAAATATCAGGCCCAATGAATAGATATCGGCTCTAAAATCCACTTCTTTTCCCATCCCCTGTTCGGGAGACATGTACTCAGGTGTCCCTATTCCAGCTCCAATGGCCGACTCTACCTTTTCCTCTTTCCCTTCCAACAGTTTTAGAATCCCAAAATCGGAAAGCATCGGTCGAAAATCATCCTGTAACAGGATGTTTGAAGGTTTAACATCCCGATGCACGATATGGTGTTGGTGGACATATTCCAATGCGCGGGCAATCGGGGCAAGAATTGCAGCAGCTGTTTGCCAGGGAAGCTTTTGTCCCATGACCTCCTTGAGGGTGCCGCCGGGAACATATTCCATCACCAGAAAAGGTTGTCCATCCTGAACACCATAATTCAAGACCTTAACAATATTGGTATGAGTCAGGTTTGCCAGCGCCTTGGCTTCAAGTTCGAATTGCTGCAAAAACATACCAGATGTACGTTTGCTGGGCAGAATGACCTTGATGGCCACGTTGCGATCTGCGCGTGTATCAAGTGCATTGTACACCTTGGCCATTCCACCTTCGCCAAGCTGTTCCAGCAAAATGTATTGGCCTAGTTTTTTTCCAAAAACATCACTCATCGTTTATGTGCCTTTAAATCTAATTCGGAAGCCCCCAAAGACGGATGGTTCCGTCGTTCGAGGTGGAGATCAGAAGTTTTCCATCTGGTGTAAATCGCAGGGCGGTAATCAGATCGGAATGGCCATATAAGCTTGCTATTTCTTCACTGGTGGCGATATCCCACAAATGGATTGTGTTGTCGTCATATGCCGCAGCGATTAGATCTCCGTTGGGGTTAAGCGCAACATTGACAATGTTTTTTCGATTGACACCATGCATTTCCTGAATGGTACTTTGCAACTCTCTCATGTTTGAAATAAGCGTCAGTTTGCTGCTGCCACCAAAAACGATCATTCCACGAGCCTCATTAATATCGACTCTCCAATTCAGTGGGTCGAATACACATAATTCCCTCCGGTTCTCTTCAACTTTAACAACATGGTTGAAATTTGTAACGACCGCTACAAATGCCCCGTTAAGATCATAGATCGTAGAACAACCCGTACCTTCAAATTGACGGGTGATCTTCAATTCCTGACCGCTGGATGTGGACCAAAGATGGGCGGCCCGATCATAAAGCGTAATGATCTGCGTATCATTCTGGATAAATTGAATTGCCTTAAGGTAATCGTAATTTCTCAGGGAGTGAAGAGAGTTCCCGCTGGCAACGTCATACACATTGATTTCCTTCGAACTGGAGGCAATGATGAATTTGCTGTCGTCCTGTGAAAATGGGTCGCCGGGCACAACCTCACCTGATAATTGATAAAGCGGAGTTGCATTCCATAAATCCCAAACCGTTAATAGTTTTCCATCCTGTTGGGTGATCAAAAATTCACTGTTATGAGAAATGACCAGATTTTTTGTGTGACCATTAAACAAGCGATTCTGTTGAACCTCCGCGCCAGAATCAGTTTGCATACTTCTTATGGTTCCATTATGCATTCCGGAAAAGAGCACTGATCCATCAGCGCTGAATGCAAGGCTGTGCAAACTTCCAGGAGCTTCAAGATCCGGCTCTTCTTCGGTCGTGTACTCATTATTTTTCCAAAGGACATCAAATCGTTCTTTCGTGTTTTTTTGCCACGCTGTGATCTCGCCATGGGTGTCACTGGCGGCAATAACTTTTCCATCAGGCGAAACCGCCACACCAGTTAGCGGATATTGCAGACTTCCTACAGAGGTCAGCCCCGTTGGATTGGCAGCATCTAAAATGGCCACTTTTTGGTCATTCCCTCCAATAATAAGAAGATCGGTCTCTTCGGCACTGGCCATGTCAACGATCCTGGATGAGAACGCTATAGTCTGTAATAAAGTCAGGTTATTCGTATCCCAAATGCTGATCTGGAAATCATTCCCGCCAGTGATCAAATGGTTGGATGCCGAAGAAAATTCCACGGCACTAAGACCGCCAACCACCTCGGCACTTATGAATTCCTGTCCGCCTGTGGCATTAACATTCCATTGAATAAGCAAATTATCTTCAGAGATCGATGCGAGTTTTGCCCCATCAGACGAGAAGGCAAGATCAACTATCGTCTTGGTATGCCCGCTGAGCGGAGATGCCGCTTCTTCCCAAGTCTCTGTATTCCATATTTGAATCAAACCATCACGATCGCCAGAAGCAAGTAACTGACTATCCGGCGAGAAATCAATTGCCGTTATCCAGGAACGGGTATCAATATATCTTTCCATCTCAAGAGTTTGAGCATCAAAAATGAAGATGCCTATTGAAGCAGCAACAGCAACCTTTCCTCCATTGGGAGCAGTTGCCAGACGGGTAACATCACCAATACCCCAGGTGCTCAACATGATCATCATGCTGGCGTTAACCGGGCTGATGATTGGTTCTTGAAGCGCCACCGGAATCGGTGTGCCTTGATAGATAGGATAGGATATTTCTTCAAGCTGTGGCGTCTCAGTATTAACCGCCTCCGGGCCTTGGGTTGAAGTTGGTCTGGTTACTGTTTGTGTGGGCTTCGCTGTTGGCCGAACCAGCGATGGTGTGGCCGTAATGGCAGGGGTGTTTGCAGGCAATAACTTGGGAACATTTATCAATGCGATAGCCAAAAGAATCATAAGGGTGGCAATCCGCAATGAAGGCATTAGTCTCTTGAAATTTATTTGCCGAGTTCGTATCTCTAATGGCTTTTGTACCATTCGCTGGGTAATGGTCATATCCAGGGCGCCGCGTGCCAGAACAATGTAGACCTCCTGCATGGACTGATAACGGTTGGCAGGGTCTTGAGCAATACATTTTTGGATCAAATTTTGGACAAAGGAAGGGACATGTGCTTTGGGGTCGATAGTTCCAGGGTTGTTTAATCTCATTCGAAGCGTACCAAGTATGGTTGAGTCGAGAAGCGTTATTTTTCCGATCAACCATTCATGCAGCATCATACCCATGGCATAAATGTCAGATTTTTCATCAGGCTCGGCGTCATTGAGCTGTTCTGGCGAACGATATTCAAAGCCCCAGCGATTGACCCATGCACCAGGTGAATTGGCGAGTATGTAATTCGTTATGATCTTTTCCAATCCAAAATCGAACAGGATCGGGTTTTTTCTCTCGTCCAGGACCACACTGGACGGGTGAAGGGATCCGTGAATCACGCCATTCTCATGGGCATATGCGAGGGCATTTGCGATCGAAACCAGTTCACGAGACATTTCCTGCCAGTTGTAGGTTCTATTAAAGACCCGGCGAAATGGATAGGAGGGTGAAAAGTCATAAACAATATATATGACTCCATCGCTCATCCCTGTATCGGTAACGGCAGCGATGTTGGGGTGTGTCAGAATAGAATTCTTGTGGACCTGTTCTCCAATCTGTTGCATTAACTCCTGGGGAGCCTTTCCAGGATTTTTGACCACTTCCATTGCAGCATAATTTTTTGATCGGGTATCAAACACCCTATATAAGATACGCGTTGGAGTTTCCCGGATCTTTACCAGGACTTGATAGTGCTCAATAGTGGCGCCGATGAGGTGTCTCATGAGATATTTGCCAGACCTATTCGGTTTCCACAATTGCGAAGACGCGGACTATTCCATCTGCGCCTGCAGTTGCAAGTTTATCGCCGCTTTCTGAAAATTCTATGGCGTATACGCTCCCGAAATTCCCGATGGCTTCTCCAATATATTCACCAGTTTTCCCGTTAATAAAGGTGATCCTGCCTGAATCGTCTCCTACTGCAATGACGGATCCATTGGGTGAAATTGTCATCACGGATATTGCGTTTACATCTGCGAGACGATACGGTGGCCAGGGAGATGTTTTATTTAATACATCAAATCCTTCCAATAACCCGTTGGAGTTGATATATGCCATGAGGCTTAGGTCATCGGAAAAAGCGGATTTTACACCTCTATAACGATACGTCATTGGACAGAGATTATCTATTCTCGTTTGTTCTCCCAATGGAAGGATGCCAATTGCTGAAGTAATCATTAGCATATCCTTGAGGTTGGACTCTGAGGTGGTGATCCAGCATCCAATATAATCGTATCCTTTTATCCTGATCTCGGTACCATTTCTGGAGTCCCAGGCTTTGGATTCGGTTAAGTTTGTAGCGAGGAACAGATTTCCATCTTCGGTATAGCTGACATAGCCATTGGGGAGGATTTGTGAGAGATCCCTTGTAGATTGAGACCCGGTCAGGTTTTTGATTTGATATGTATCGTCAAGTAACACGCTTGAACTGGTCTGTATCGATTTGGGAACGATCAGGGCGATGGATGAACCATCGGGTGCAATGGGATCGCCAAACGGGAGAAAGTATAGATTTTTATATATGGGTTGGTTGGTGGTCAAATCCCAAACATGAGTAGAACCACGCCTGCCACCGGCTGCCAGGATCGTACCGTCTGGCGAAAAATCCAGCCTATCTAGAATGTCGAACATGCCACTAATGATTTGTCCCTCTTGTGTTGAAACCTGTCCATCCCAGTTTATTGAGATACTGCTGTTGCCAATGCGGGCGGAGAATGAATCAAACCTAAAGTCTGGTCCGAACACTTCCACCAGCTTTCGAGAAGGAAGAGGTATTTCAAATGACATCGACTGTCCCTGATATTTTTGGCGTGTCGCATCATAACTAATCATTTTGCCATTATCTATACTTAAGAATAGCTCCTTATCACCCTGAGCATATTCCAACTCCCAAATCCTTTCGCTTACAGGAACAATATCGTTTCGTAGTTGGGGTGTTGTATTGGCGCCTATACGGGTCGTGATTAAGTTCCATTGGTATAAGAAACCTGCCTCGCCTCCTGCGGCTAGATAGGCATCATCGGATGAAATATCGATGGCCCGGATAGAACCTTCAAAATACCTGGAATCTAGTTCGTAGAGTTTGGTACCTTCCGCAATGTCCCAGACGCGGATTAAACCATCATCAGAACAGGAGACAAGAATTCTGGCATCACTGGTTATGGCAATATCATTTACAGCCCGGGAATGAGCGGGAATGTCAAGAAGTATGCTGTTCGATTTCAAATTCCAAACAATGATATGCTGG